>NZ_JAJQRC010000017.1:0-57152 GCF_046533115.1 Treponema sp. TIM-1 | reverse complement strand
GCTGTTATCTTTCGGTTTATGGATAGCCATGAAATACCTCCGGGAATAATAAGGCACGGGGATGCAGGATGCTTTAGTTTTTGGGAAAAAATTGAGGAAAAAGGGAGGAGAGAGGAGTTAGAAGATAGGAGATATCGACCAATTTCATAACTCCTCTCTCCTCCCTTCTCACTATCTTCGTTCGTGTAGTTCGTGTCTGTTCGTGGTTAAATTCTTTGGGGCTTTGCTTCAGACCACCCACTCCGGTGCGTCTCTGGAATTCCCCGGGGCCTTCGGGTAAAATTGGATTATGGTTATATCGAAGAAGCAGATGACCCAGACGGTTCGGCGATGGTACGGTTCCCGGCTGGCGGTTATTATAGAAAGTATCATCATCGGGGCGGCGGTGGGCTTTGTGGTGGTTCTCTTTCGGTATCTGCTGGTGCGGGCGGAGGACCTGCGGACGCTTATCTATCAGGCCCTGCCGGGGCTTCCCTTTTTTTGGACCCTGTGTTGGGGTCTGGCTTTGGCGCTGGCAGGGCTTTTCCTGGGATGGATCGCGAAAAAGCGGCCCATGATCCGGGGGAGCGGTATTCCCCAGATAAAGGGGGCCCTCCTGGGGCAGATGACCCTGGATTGGGTCCCGGAACTGCCCCTCAAACTGGTTACCGGCATCCTCGGCCTGGGGGCGGGCTTGTCCCTGGGCAGGGAGGGGCCTTCCATACAAATCGGGGCCTATGTGGGCAAGGGGGTCCTTTCGATATTCCGCCGGCCCGAGCGGGAACAGCAGTTCCTCATCACCGGCGCTTCCGCCGCAGGCTTAGCCGCCGCCTTTAACGCCCCCCTGGCGGGGGTGCTTTTTGCCCTGGAGGAGCTGCAGTCCTCTTTTACCCCCCTCTTTTTGGCCTGCGCCATGGGGGCTTCCATGGCCGCGGCCGGTGCGGCCGCCTTGTTTTTTGGATTACACCCGATTTTTGATTTTCGGGATATTGCGGCGCTTCCCCTGCGGGGGTTTCCCTGGGTGGTGCTTTTGGGAATAATCTGCGGCCTTTTGGGGGATCTTTTTAAACGGGGGATCTATTGCTCCCTCAACCTCTATGATCGGTTCCGGATTCCGCCGATCCTGCGGCCGGTGATCCCCCTGGCCATGTCCGTACCCCTGGGGTTTTTGTTTTTTGACATCACCGGCGGCGGCCACGCCCTGATCGAGTCCCTTTCCATGACGGAGCGGAGTTTGACCCTCATCCTCCTGCTTTTGGCGGGGAAACTGCTTTTCACCGCCCTGTGTTACGGATCAGGAACCTCCGGGGGCATCTTTCTTCCCCTCCTGGCCTGCGGCGCCCTGGCCGGGATCGGACTGGGAAAGTTTTTGGCCTTTGCCGGTATCACCACCCCGGAACAGAACCTCAACTTTATGATCCTGGGGATGGCCGCCTTTTTTTCCGGGGTGGTTAAGGCCCCGGTGACGGGGATCATCCTGATCCTGGAGATGAGCGGTAACTTTAACCACCTCTGGAGCCTGGTTTTGGTGAGCCTCTCCGCCTTTGTTACCGCGGATCTTATCGCCTCCCGGCCCATATATACCGTGTTGTTGGAACGGATGGTAAAACCCAAGGTCCCGGACCAAAATTCTTGGGCCGGAAATAATGATGGGTGAGATCCCATCGGATAAGCCGAGTTCCGTTGCTTCCGATCTTTCGGAGGAATCCGGCGTATTCCGGGGTTTTATCGTCCATGCTTCGGTGGATCCCCAAAAGGACCGGCTCTTTTTTGTGGGCCGCCTGGAAGACGGCCGGTCCTTTGCCGCGGTGGAAGCCCAGTGGCGGCCCTATGTTCATATCCGGGAAGAGGATTGGGGGGCCTGGGATTCCCTCGTTGATGCCCCGCCCGGTCAAAAAAGTCCCGCCGCCCTGGAATCCTTTTCGGGCCGGGAGCGGCTCCTCCGCCTGGATTTTTCCCGGTACGGGGACCGGGCCGCCGGGGTAAAGCTTCTGGAAAGGGCGGGAATTCCCAGCCCCGACGGGGATACCAAACCCCCGGAGGCCTTTCTGTTGGAACGGCGGGTCCGGGGCCCGGTGGAGCTCCGGGGGCAATCCAGGCCCGGCCGTTTTGTGGATGTGGTTTTTCCCCATCCCCAAATTCTGCCGGCCCCCGGACCGGTAACCCTTCCCCTAAAAACCGCCTCGGTGGATATTGAGACCGATATGGGGGACGGTTCCCTCAGGGCGGTGGGGGTTAGCTGGACCGGCACCCTGGGCCGAGACCAAATCCTTAGGGATACCCAGGGCCTGGTCAGGGTTTTGGGGTCCCCGGACGCTTCCCCGGCGGCGGGGGTTCCCCTTTTTTTTCACCCCGATGAACGCTCCCTGCTTGCCGCCTTTATCGATGATATCCGCCGGATCGATCCCGACGTGATTACGGGCTGGAATTTTCTCGATTTTGATTTTCCCCGTCTGGCGGAACGTTGTGAATTTTTTCACATCCCCTTTAACCTGGGAAGATCCGGGGACCGGGCCAAATACTTTCCCGGGGAGGGGCGGCGTTCCGGGGCGGCCTTGATCCCGGGCCGTCAGGTCTTGGATGCCCTGCGGATCGTCCGGTCCGGGCCGCAGCGGTTCTCCGACTATACCCTGCAAACCGTGTCCCGGGAGGTTCTGGGAGAGGGGAAGCTGGTCACTTCCTCGGGGAAGGATAAGGCCGAGGAGTTGGACCGGCTGTACCGGGAGGATATCCGGACTTTTGGCGCCTACTGCTGCCGGGATGCGGAACTGGTCCTCCGCATCCTCGCCGAGACCGGCCTTTTCCGGCTGACCCTGGAACGGGCCTCCCTGACCGGGGTGTCCCTGGACAAGGCATGGACCAGTGTGGTGAGTTTTGAGCGGATCTACGCCCTGGAACTCGGCGTCCGGGGCATTGCCCCGCCCCCTGCTGTTTCCCGCCGGGTTTCCGGGGCCGCCGGGGGAACGGTCCTGGATCCCCGGCAGGGGCTTTTCAGGAACATCGCGGTTTTTGATTTCCGCAGCCTCTACCCCACGATTATCCGGACCTTCAACATCGATCCCCTGGCCCGCGAGCGGGTAAGCTCCCCCGGAATCTCCCCGGCGGAGGCCCCGATTACCGCCCCCAACGGCGCGGTCTTTTCCCGGTCGCCGGGGATACTCCCGGCGCTGATCGCCGAATATTTTGCCGCCCGCCGTGAAGCCCTGGACCGGGGGGATGAAATCGCCGCCCATGTGTATAAAATTCTGATGAACAGCTTTTACGGCGTCCTGGGTACCGCGGCCTGCCGTTACGGCCTTACCGAATTGGCCGGGGCCATTACCTCCTTTGCCCGGAAATGGCTGCTTTTTTCCCGGGACTGGTTTACCGGGCAGGGCTGCCCGGTACTGTATGGGGATACGGATTCCCTGTTTGTGGAAACCGGCCTGGACGACCAGGCGGGGTTCGGGGATTTTCTTGACCGCTGCGGCGCCCTGGCCAAGGAACTGAATGTTTCTCTTTCCCGGCAGGTACAAGCGGAATACCGCCTTACTTCCTTTATGGAACTCCGGTTTGAAAAAGCCTACCGGCGTTTTATGATCCCTCCCCTGCGGGGCCTCCACGAGGCCGGTGAGATCCGGGGCCGGGCCAAGGGCTACGGCGGATACCTCCTCCACCCCGACGGGACCGGATCCGTGGAGGTGAAGGGCATGGAGGCGGTACGGAGCGACGTCACTCCCCTGGCCAGAAGGGTACAACTGGAGCTTTTGGCCCTGGTTTTTGCCGGGGGCGGGGAAGGGGAATTTAGGGAAAAAATTTTCGAGACCGTCAGGCTCCTTAAGGCGGGAGCTTTGGACGGGGAATTGGTGTACCGCAAGCGCCTGTCCCGGCCTCCGGAAACCTATACCTCCTCCACCCCGCCCCAGGTAAAGGCCGCCCGGGCCCTGGGCTGGAAGGCCCGCCGGGGAACGGTGGAGTACCTCTGGACCGAGCAGGGCCCGGAACCGGTCTCCCTTCCCCACGCCCCGCCGGATTACGAACACTACCTGGATTCCCAGGTATTACCGGTGGCCCGGTCCATTGCGGACGCCGCAGGCTGGACCGGCGAACTTTTCCCCCGGAAAAGCCGGGACCGCCGGACCCGGCTTGACCGGAATGAAGGTCAACTAGACCTGGACCTGTAACAGCCGGCGGGTACTTTAGCCATTGTTGGGTAAGGCCGGTGCGGACCGGCAATTACCCCCGAGAACGGCTCTGGAATTCCCTGCCGGAGGAGACAAGAACCGAAGGTTCGAAGGCTCCGCAGGCAGACTCTACAGGTTAGTGAACGGGGGGAATTGCCGGCCCGCACCGGTGTATCCGCCAAACGCTAAAGTACCCACTGCTAAGGGCCTGATCAAAACAAACGTTTTGAAAAATTTTGTTTGCTTTCTGCGCAAAGGCAGGGTATAATTATCTTTCGGCTTGAAGGTGGGGTATCAATAGCAGGAGTTATCCTGACAGTTTCCGGGAGGTGGTATGAGCGCATTGGGAACCTGGCTTATCCAGGGGGACACGCGGATCGGCAGGATATACGACGGCAACATGGCCTGCCGCCGCCGGGAATGGCGGGGGGTGGTGAGCACCTGGGTTGATTTTCTCGGATGGTTGAAACTCTGGGGCATTCTGATTGGCTTTACCATGAAAGCCCCGGTGAAGATCTTCAGGTCCTTTTTTGAATACCGCTGGATGCCATCCTATCTCGCGGCGCCGGCCTTTGTGGACAAACAATCCCGGGGCCAGCGGGCGCCGCTGCTTAAAGTCACCCGGGAGGAATTCGCGGCCATTATCAAGATGGGAACCGTCTATATCGCCGACATGCTCAAGGCGGACCGGAAACTGGGGGGAAGCAAAAAACTCAGTAAAAAGATAGTCCTCTTCGACGAGATGACCATGATCCAGATCATGGGGGGCTTCCCCAACCTGATCGGCATCCCTTACCAGCTTATGCCCGTGTTTCTCGTTTCGGAGATCGATCAGTTGAGCTGTATCCCCTATATTGACGCCATTGAAAGTTTCGGCCTTCCTTCTGAAACCTGCCCCCTTCCTACTTCCGAGGCCGGGGCGGCGGTGATAGACGCCTACCCCCACTGCGGGGCCTGCTTCATATCCAGTTCCATGCCCTGCGACGGATCGGACATGGCCTCATCCTATCAGGCCCGGCGTTTCAAACTGCCCACCTATCACCTCACCTTTCCGGTGCGCTACGACGACGAAGACACCCTGGAGGCCGCGGCCGAGGACATCAAGGGGTGCATCAAATTTATCGAGGATAACACCGGCGAAAAGTTCGACTGGGATGCGTATTTCACCGTGATCCGGCGCTTTAACGAGGAGACCAAACTTGAGATGGAGCGCTGGGAGATCAACCGTACCCCCTATCCCCAGATCACCGGCGCAAGCCTTCACCTCTGGCGGGCATATATGTACCAGATAGAGGGGGGGCTCCATCCATGGCTGGAAAAGGTGTACCGGGACTGCAACAAGATCATGCTCAAGAACTACGAGCAAAAGAAGCGGCCCTCCTCTTCCTCCCGCTACCGGGCTATGGTGTGGAATGTCCCTTCCCATTATTTTCCCGATTTTTCCCGGTGGGCTGAAAACTGCTGGGGGATCAACGTACTGGCGGATATGGTTATCCTCAACTTCACCAAGATGCTGAACACCGAGGACCAGGAAGAGGCCATCCGGGATCTGGGCAGGCTCTATGAACGCATGGTTATGCGCAAACACACCAACGGCGGCTACGGCCACGTACTGGACGAGCTGTGGCGCATGGCGGAGGCGTATAAGGTTGACATGGTGTTCATGTATCAGCATGTGGCCTGCAAGACCATGGCCGGCCTCCAGGGGCTTTTTGACGATCAGGCCCGGGAACGGGGGATTCCCCTTATCTGGATCGAGCACGATATCATGGATCCCCGGACCGTATCCCGGCGGGAAATGCGCAAGAGCGTCAATAATTTTATGTTGAATGTGTTCCATGCCGAACCGGCGGACCCGTCGCTGGTGGATTTTGATGATGACAATACCTGGTAGCAAAAAGGAGAAATCGTTTAAGAAATAATTCGACGAAGGTTTTGTATTTTTTATTTGCTATTTACGCCAAAGCAACGTATAATTGTTTTATGCCAAAGAGAGGTATCAATGGCAACAGGAGTTATCCTGGCGGTTTCCGGTAAGGGCGGGGTTGGCAAAACTTCTATTTCCGCGGCCATTGTGCGGCTGCTGGTGGAACATCATCCCAACGCCCGGATTCTCGCCATAGACGCAGACCCGGCCACGGGCCTTGCCACCGCCCTGGGGGTGGAAGTTGCTCAAACCCTGGACAACATCCGGGTCCGTATAGCGGAAAGCGCGGAAAAAGGGGAAACCCGGGAGGCGGTGGAGCTGCTGGGAGAGGCCCGTTTTCAAATTCTCGGCGCCATGGCGGAGCAACAAGGCTTTGCCTTCCTGGCTATAGGACGGCCGGAAACCGCAGGCTGTTACTGCGCAATCAACAGTTACCTCAAAGAAGTCATCACCCTCCTGGCCGCCGAGTTTGACTATGTGGTGATAGACGGTGAAGCCGGGGTTGAGCAGATCAACCGCCGGGTGATGGAGCGGGTAACCCACCTGCTGCTGATAAGCGATCAGAGCCGCAAGGGCATACAGGTGCTGGAAACCATACGGGAAGTGGCCCAGCGTATGGTGATGTACGACCACTGCGGCGTGGTGATCAATCGTATTACCAATCCCGATCTGGATGTCCGGCTTGAGGGGATTGATATCCTGGCCCGTATTCCCTCCGACGGCATCCACGCGGAAAACGACATTCTTGGCAAAAACGTCTTCGACTTATCCACGGAATCATCGGTACTAGCGGGGGCGGAAACAGCGCTCCGTAATTTTACACTGCTTTGACAGAAAGGAGTATCCCTTGAGAGACTTAAAGCATTTGATCTATTTTGAGAAACTGCTGGAAACTACCAATAACGAGCTTATCCAGCAGGCCAAGGCGGAGGGAAAGTTAGCCATCGGCTATACCTGTTTCCATATGCCCGAAGTTATCCTGAACGTGGACCGGTGTTTTCCGGTGCGGCTGCGGGCGCCCAATACGGGGTCCATGGACATCGCCACCTATTACATGTCCAACTACACCTGCGAGTACTGCCGGGCCCTGTTGGAACGGGCCTTTGAGGGGGGACTGAATTTCCTCGACGGCCTTGCCGCGGTGGACGCCTGCGCCCAGATGAACCGTCTTGCGGAGAACATCGAAATCCAAAAGCTGGTGGACAAGGACAAGTTTTTTGTCACCCATGCGGACATCCCCTACAAGGTGGAGCCCTTCACGATCAAGCACTACACGATCCAGATGCGGAACCGGGTGCTCAATGTGCTGAAAGACACCTACGGGGTGGACACCTCCGACGAGGCCCTGCGGGGAGCGGTGGACCTGCACAACCAGGTCTGCGGGATAATCAGCGAGATCGGCGAACTGCGCAAGGCGGATAACCCGGTGATCACCGGTTACGAGTTCCACATCATCAACCTGGTAAGCTACGCATGTCCCAAGTACCTCCTCCTGGACAAGCTCCGGGAAACCCTGGAGGAGCTTAAGACGCGGGAGCCCGACCCCACCCCCCGGTTCCGCGCCCGGGTGGAGCTGATAGGTTCCGAGATTGACGATCCGGAACTGACCAAACTCATTGAAGAAGCGGGGGCCCTGGTGGTGGCGGACCGCTACTGTTTCGGTTCCACGCCGGGACGGGAAGTGATCAGCCTCAATGACACTGAAGAGGTGCTGACCCAGATCTGCCGCCACTACCTGGAGGTAAGCGAATGTCCCCGCTATATCTCCAACGAAAAGGTTGCCCAGCGCAGAAAAACCGTGGACGCCCTGGCCCGGGAGTTCAAGGCCGACGGCATCATATTTGAGCAGATCAAATTCTGCGATTATTGGGGCTTTGAGCGCGCCCTGGCCGCCTATATCCAGGAAAAGGAATATGACCACCCGGTGCTGTCGATTGACCGGCCCTATATGACCCGGGCCAGCGGACAGCTCCGTACCAGGGTCCAGGCCTTTGTGGAAAGCCTGGAAATCAAAAAGATCAACAAGTTAAAGGAGGTGGTATGAGCGCATTGGGAACCTGGCTTACCCAGGGAGACACCCGGATCGGCAGTATATACGACGGTAAAATGGCCTACCGCCGCCGGGAATGGCGGGGAGTAGCGAGTACCTGGGTTGATTTTCTGGAATGGCTGAAACTCTGGGGTACGCTGATAGCCTTTACCATGAAAGCCCCCCTGCAGATCTCCAAGTCCTTTTTTGAATACCGCTGGATGGCATCCTATCTCGCGGCGCCGGCCTTTGTGGATAAACTGTCCCAGGGTCAGCGGGGGGTTCAGCACAAGATCAGCCGGAAGGAATTCGCGGCCATTATCAAGATGGGGACCATCTACATCGCGGACATGCTCAAGGCGGACCGGAAGCTGGGGGGAAGCAAAAAACTCAGTAAAAAGATAGTCCTCTTTGACGAGATGACCATGATCCAGATCATGGCGGGTTTTCCCAACCTTACCGGCATTCCCTATCAGCTTATGCCGGTATTCCTCCTGTCGGAGATCGATCAGCTGAGCTGCATCCCCTACATTGACGCCATTGAAAGCTTCGGCCTTCCTTCCGAAACCTGTCCGGTCCCCACCTCCGAGGCCGGGGCGGCGGTGATAGACGCATACCCCCACTGCGGGGCCTGCTTCATATCCAGTTCCATGCCCTGCGACGGATCGGCGATGGCCTCATCCTATCAGTCCCGGCGCTTCAACCTGCCCACCTATCACCTTACCTTCCCAGTGCGCTACGACGACGAGGACACCGTGGAGGCCGCGGCCGAGGACATCAAGGGGTGCATCAAATTTATCGAGGAGAACACCGGCGAAAAATTCGACTGGGATGCGTATTTCACCGTGATCCGGCGCTTTAACGAGGAGACCAAACTTGAGATGGAGCGCTGGGAGATCAACCGCACCCCCTATCCCCAGATCACCGGCGCGACCCTTTCCCTCTGGCGGGAATTTATGTACCAGATAGAGGGGGGGCTCCATCCATGGCTGGAAAAGGTGTACCGGGACTGCAACAAGATCATGCTCAAGAGCTACGAGCAGAAGAAAAAGCCCTCCTCGTCCTCCCGTTACCGCGCCCTGGTCTGGAACTGCCCCGCCCATTACTACGCCAACTTTTCGAGCTGGGCTGAAAACTGCTGGGGGATCAATGTGCTGGCGGATATGGAGATCCTCAACTTCACCAAGATGCTGAACACCGAGGACCAGGAAGAGGCCATCCGGGATCTGGGCAGGCTCTATGAACGCATGGTTATGCGCAAACACACCAACGGCGGCTATGCCCACGTGCTGGACGAGCTGTGGCGCATGGTGGACGCCTTTAAGGTGGATATGATCTTCCTCTATCAGCATGTGGCCTGCAAGACCCTTTCGGGGCTGCAGGGGCTTTTTGACGATCAGGCCCGGGAGCGGGGGATTCCCCTTATCTGGATCGAGCATGATCTCATGGACCCCCGGACCGTATCCCGGCGGGAGATGCGCAACAAGGTAAACAACTTTATGTTGAATGTTTTCCGGGCCGAACCCGCGGACCCGTCGCTGGTGGATTTTGATGATGACAATACCTGGTAGCGCCGCGGCATAGCCGCCGGGCGCTTGGGTTCGTTTAAATTACGCATAATGCATGCAAAAGAAGGAGAGTTTATGAAGAAATATTTTGGGGGATGCGATGTAGGTTCCACCTATACCAAGGCGGTTATTCTGGACGAGGATGGGGGCATTGCGGCCCAGACAACCCTGCGCAGCAAGATCAATTCCGAGGTTTCCGCGGTCAAGGCAATGGAAGAGGTGATTGCCCAGGTGCCGGATCTTTCCAGTCCCCAGGACCTGGCTTACCTGGTCGGTACCGGTTATGGCCGCAACAAGGTTCCCTTTGCGGACGAGAACATTTCCGAGATCAGCTGCCACGCCATGGGGGTCCATGTGACGGACCCATCGGTACTGGCGATCATCGATATCGGCGGTCAGGACGTGAAGGGCATTTCCATCGGCCAGGACGGGACGGTGAGGAATTTCGCCATGAACGACAAATGCGCCGCGGGAACCGGCCGTTTCTACGAGGCCATGGCCAACGCCTTTGAGATGAGCCTGCCGGAATTTTCCGATCTGTCCCTAACAGCCAAAAACGTGATCCCCATCACCGCCCAGTGTACCGTGTTTGCCGAGAGCGAAGTGATCACCCTGGTGGGGGACGGCAAGCCCATGGACGAGATCGCCGCGGGCATTCAGATGGCGGTGGCCAAGCGCTGTTTTGTAATGGCAAAAAAAGCCGGCGCCACCGATCGCATCACCCTGACCGGCGGCTGCGCCAAGAACCGGGGCCTCATGCAGGCGATAGAACACGTACTGCGGATCAAGGTGGTGGAACTGAAAACAGATCCCCAGCTCATGGGAGCCCTGGGGGCCGCGGAATTCGCCCGGCAGAAGGGCAGCGCCGCCGGCCGCCGGGTTGCCGCGGCTGTGGCGCAGGAGGCGTAATATGGCTTGGTATTGGATAACGCTGATTGCGGCGGCGGGGGTTTTCGTCCTGCTCTTTACGGTATACATGGCCAACCTGGATATGAAGCTGGTGGCCTTCCTCTATGTAATCCTCAACAAATACCACGATAAAAAGCAGCACGAGCGGGACATCCAATTCTGATGGAACTTTACGATGGTATCATAACCCATACGGGGGAGTTCTTGTCCCAGCGGCCCTTTCAGCGCTGGGACTATGACCCTTCGGCGGCTTGGGAAGACGCCGGGCAGAGCGAACTGGTCCTGGGCCGGGACACCGCCTATGAACTGGGGGGAAGCGGAACCTTCGCCGTACACTACACCTGCGTTACGGGAAATTCCGCCCTGGTGGACCGGGACGAGATCCTGCTTTACGGGCCGGACCTTGGCGAACTGCGGAAAGACGCCCACTACGCCCGCCTGTGCTTTCTCAACATCACCGATCCGGGCGGGGACGATGAAACCGCCTACCGGGCCATACGGGAGATAGAGTTCGTCAAGTACCATGTTTTTCCCCGGGGCTTTATGCTGCGGATCTCCTCTACCGACCAGCGGGAACAGGTGCGCCTGAGCAAAGAGGCGATCCGGAAGGGCATTTCCTTTAAGGCCGTGGGCTTTGACTTCATTAAAAAATACCGGGAAAATCCCCTGGTCAAGCAGGTACGGATGATTTTTATCACCGATACTTCCATAGATTACCGGACCCTGGAGCGGAACGCGAAGACCGCCGCGGATATTACCGGAACCTTGACCCACATTATGGAAGGGATTGCCCTTAATTGTTCCGCATGCACCCTGAAACCGATCTGCGACGAGGTGGAGGGAATGCGGGAATTGCATTTGCGGCGAAACTAAGGACCCGCGCAAAAAGCGCATGACCTTTTGGTTGTGTTATCTTCTCATGGTGCGGCTCTTAACGCGCGTTAAATTTATTTTGGAGGAAAGCGATGAAAACAGACCCTATTGTTCAGGAACTGGTGGACAGCTACGGTAATTGGATGCAGAAGGAAAGCAAGCGGCCCTGCGGCGGCGCGGCAGGAATGACCCGGGAGTTGTATCCCTATAACTCCATATTCAGTCCCATTCAGATCAACCGCCTTACCATCAAAAACCGGGTGGTGATGGCTCCCATGGGGAATCTTGATATGTGCGAGGAAACGGGCCGGCCCAGCAACAAGATGATTCAGTATTTCCTTGCCCGGGCCAAAGGCGGCGTGGGCCTCATCACCACCGGACTTATCCCGATAAGCCACGGTATCGATCCCACCGTAACCGAGATGGGGCAGCTCTCCTATTTCCCCCGCATAGACCGAAGCCGTACCGTTTTCGCCGGGTGGCGGGATCTGGCCCAGGGCTGCCATTCCTACGGCAACCGGATCTTTATTCAGCTTACCGCGGGCCTCGGCAGGGTAGGTAGCCCCGAATGTCTTATCAATTCCGCTAAGTTTCCTGTCTCCGCTTCCATTAATCCGAATTTTTATATTTCCGCGATCCCCTGTATGCCGATCAGCGACGGTAAACTGCGCCGGATCATCAAAAACGCGGGACAGGCCGCGGCGGACGCCCAGTTCGCAGGTATAGACGGGGTGTACCTCCACGGCCATGAGGGGTATCTGCTGGAACAGCTTTCCAACCGGGCCTTTAACCGCCGCAAGCTGGGCAAGTACGCCGATTGGCAGCGTTTCGGTGTCGATATGGTACGGGATATCCGCCACCGTGCCGGGCCCCATTTCCCCATCATGTACCGCATCGATCTTTCCCTGGCCCTCAACGAAACCTACGGCGAGGAGGGGATGCAGGAGAAGGCCCTGAAAAAATTCAAGAACGGCCGCAGCATCGCCGAAACCCTGGATTACATGGAAAACCTGGTTAAGGCGGGGGTTGATATCTTCGACGTGGACCTGGGCTGTTACGACAACTGGTGGCTTCCCCATCCCCCGGCGGGTATGCCGGCGGGCTGTTTCCTGGATATTTCCAAATTCGCGAAGGAGCATTTCGCCCGGAAAAACATCCGCTCCAATGCCGGCATTCCCGTGCCCATAGTGGCGGTGGGAAAGCTGGGCTACCCGGATCTGGCCGAGCAGGCCCTGAGAGACGGCAAGTGCGATATGGTCATGCTGGGCCGGCCCCTGCTCGCCGACCCGGAATGGTGCAGCAAGGCCTACCGGGGAGAAGTGGAAAAGATCCGGCCCTGTATCGGCTGTCAGGAAGGGTGTATCAATGAATTCGTGGACGGCGGACATCCCCAATGCGCCGTCAATCCCCGTTCAGGGAACGAAGATATCCTTCCCGAGCGGCCGGCCAAGCCCGACCTCAAGAAGCGTATCGGGGTAGTGGGCGCGGGTCCCGCGGGGATGAGCTTTGCCCTGGAAGCCCTTAAGCAGGGCCATCAGGTAGAACTTATCGAGAAAACCGGGGAGCTAGGGGGCAAGATGATAAGTGGCGCCGTACCCAAAATTAAGTACGATTTTGGCAACTATCTTCAGTACCTTCGGAACGGGATTGGGGCTGCCAAAGCCGACAAGAACTTCAAACTCCTCTTGAATACCGCCGCGGATATTCCCTGGCTGAAAGGGCAGAACTACGACGCCCTGGTCTTTGCCAACGGTACCCTGAACCTGGAACCCCGCTTTGAGGGGGCGGAAAAAATGCGCAGCCTCCAGGCCACGGATCTGCTGGTCAATCCCGAACTGCTCCAAAACGCGAAAAAGGTGGTGATCATCGGCGGCGGTGTGGTCGGCTGCGAGACCGCCTACTGTCTCCGGTATGAGCATGGCTGTGAGGTAACCATTGTGGAGATGCTGCCCTATCTTATGGACGGGGCCTGTACCGCGAACCGGGCGTATCTGCTCTATTATATGAAGAAAGCGGGGGTTACGATCCACAACTGCGCGAAGGTGCTGGGCTTTGAGCAGGGCGGGGTCAAGGTAAACCTGAACATCTCGAAGACCAAGCCCAATCCCTACAACTGCTGGCAGCCCATACTGCCCAAGAATATTGAGAATCCCCTGGCTAAAAAACCGGGTCCGGAAAACCGGAACGAAACCATCCCGGCGGACCTGGCGGTATTTGCCATGGGGGGTAGGGCGGATTTGGCTCCCTTCCTGGAAGCCCAGGCTGCCCATGCGGCTCCGGAGATCTACAACATCGGCGACAGCTTCGCCGGAGGCAAAGTTTTGGAGGCTACCAGGGCAGCGTATAATCTGGCCTGCAAGATCTAAGCCCCTGTTTCGGCGTGTCCTCTGAACCGATACACCCCGCACCTGCCCCATAGTTATGGGGCAGGATGCTTGGGGCCTGAAACCGCTGCTGGACACCTCAACCGGCCCGGGATATACTCAAAATATGGAAGAGACCCGTCTCCCTAATATGCCGCGCCGTATACTGCCCATCGGGATCCAGGACTTTGAGGACCTCCGCCGGAAGGGCTATCTTTATGTGGACAAAACAGCCCTGGTCTGGAAGCTGGTAACGGAGGGTAAGCCCTATTTTCTCAGCCGTCCCCGGCGGTTTGGCAAGAGCCTCCTGATCACCACCCTTAAAGCCTATTTTGAGGGTAAAAAGGATCTCTTCGACGGGCTTGCCCTGGGGCGGCTTGAGACCGAATGGAAAGCGTACCCCGTCGTACACCTTGACTTTAACCCCTCACGATACGATTCGGTCGCCTCCCTGAATTATTTTGTCGCCGACCGCCTTGAAAAATTTGAAAAAAAGTATGGAGTGCCTTCAAAGGGCGGCGCCATAGAAAGCCGTTTTCAAAACCTTATCGAAGGGATCTATGAAAAAACCGGCCGGCAGGTGGTGGTCCTGGTAGACGAATACGACAAACCCCTGCTGGAAAGCATGGACAACGAAGGCCTGAACGCGGAACTGCGGGCCGCCCTAAAACCCTTTTACGGGGTCCTGAAAAGCGCCGACACCGCCCTGCGCTTCGTGATGCTCACCGGCGTTACCCGCTTTTCCAAGGTGAGCATCTTCAGCGATTTGAACCAGCTGCGGGAAATCGGGATGAGTGAAACCTATGCCGCCCTCTGCGGCATAACGGAAAAGGAACTGGTGGAAACCTTTACGCCCGAACTGGAAGCCTTGGCACAAAAGAACCAGGAAAGTTTTGAACAAACCCTTGAAGCGGTCAGACGAAATTTTAACGGCTATCATTTCGCGAAAAACAGTGAAAGCGTGTATAATCCCTTCAGCCTCTTGAATACCTTTGCTAATCAGGAAATACGATACTACTGGTTTGCGACGGGAACCCCCACCTTTCTATTTAAGGAACTGGAACGGACCAGGTTTGAAATCATCCGGTTCAAGGACCACATCGAAGCCCCCGAATCGGCGATAAACGATTATCAGCCCGGCGACGGGACGCCCATCCCGCTGCTGTATCAGAGCGGGTATTTGACCATCAGCGGTTATGACCAAGAAACCCGTACCTACCGGCTGGGTTTTCCCAACGAAGAGGTGCAGTACGGCTTCCTGAATAATCTATACAAATACCTGTTTCCGGCTGCTAACGGCATGAATGACCTTGATGTATGGACCTTTATCAAGGCCCTGCGTTCGGGGGAGACGGATACCTTTTTAACCCAGCTCAAGGCATTTTTTGCCTCGGTCCCCTATGATTTATATTTTGAGAAGGGGGAAAAGTACTATCAGACGATATTCTACCTGGTGTTCACGCTGCTGGGACAGTTTGCGGAGTCGGAGGTACGGAGCGCGGCAGGCCGGGCGGATGCGGTGGTGAAGATACGGAATCTGGTATATGTGTTTGAGTTTAAGCTGGACAAGGCGGGCAGTGCGGAGGAAGCGCTGCGGCAGATAGACGAGAAGGGCTACCTCATTCCCTATAGCGCCGGGGGACACCGGCTGATAAAGGCGGGGGTTGTGTTTGACACCGGGAGGCGGACCCTGGGGGACTGGCGGATCCAAGAAGCTTAGGACCTGGTAACATCTAAAACGGTACTAGAGAAAATAACCACGAAGGCGCGGAAGGCGAATAAGGTATTTGACTCAGGGTCCATACCCTTGGTTCCGCCCCAGGTTCCCTTGCGTGAGCGGGTTCTTGGGTATGGACCCTTCGCACGAATCAAATCACGATCACGGTAAAACGCCGCTCCGAAGAACCCTTCGAGGAGGTGATGCTCTTTACCAACGCCGATGCAGCTTCTCCCGCAGAAGAAAACGAACTATGGTGGAAATTCAGCAAATACCTGGGGTTGACGGAACTGCCCCGGCGGCGGTATGTTCCGCCGGAAGCCGTCCTGCTTTTGAAATGAGGAACGGCAGCCCCCCTGCGGTCCGGTATAGTTAGTGAAAAAAGCTCCGTGTATAAAAAATATTGACAGATAGAAAAATATATCCCATACTGAGGATGAAAATTTCCGGAAAGAACAGGAGGTAATGCGATGACTAAAAGACCTTATATGGTGCTGGAGTGGAATGATACGGAAAGTAATGCCAAAGGTTGGTTGTGTGCCTATAATTTTGTTAATCATTACTGTGGGGGTGGTACGAGGATGCATCCCACGGTCACCAAAGAAGAAGTGGTACGGCTGGCGACAACCATGGGCTATAAATATAAAGCTTGTGAGTCCCAAACAACGGGGGGGTGTAAAGGCGGCATAGCCTACGATTACAAGGCCCCGGACGCAAAAAAGGTCCTGTATCGGTACCTTGTCGCCATGGCGCCTTATATCAACGCCGGTGTTTCCATTGGCGGAGACCTGGGGGTGGATTACGGCGATGTACTTGAGATTCTTGATGAACTTGGCATAGGGCTCCCCGCCACTAAGGCGATGAAAGGGGATCCCAAAATTCAGCAAAATATAAAAGATCACGATGTCCTGTGTGAGAAAACCTATGATGGGTTCAAGATGTACGATATGATCACCGGTTACGGCTGTGCGGCGGCGCTGGACGAGGGATGGAAACATAAACACCATGGTTCTGCCCGGGTGGTGCTGCAGGGTTTTGGTTGTGTGGGCGCGTCCATGGCATGGAATCTGAACCAGCTTGGGTACAAGGTGGTGGGTATCGCGGATGTAAACTGCTTGGTGGAATGTCAGGACGGTCTTGATGTAGAGAAACTCGTTAAAGGGAGGCGCCCCAAGGGGGAACTGAACCCCGATACCTTTGAAAAAAACTACCGGGTGCGGAAAAATTCCGAGTGGCTTGACGTGGACTGCGATATCCTCGTTCCCGCCGCTCTGGAAGACGTGATCAATAAAGACAATGCCCACAAGGTCAAGGCATCCCTTATCGTTGAAGCGGCGAATATCCCCACCACCGAAGAGGCGGATAAGATCCTTGCGGAGAAGGGTATTGACATCTGCGTTGATTTTGTATCCAACCTTGGCGGCATCAGGATATACGAAGTCGCCATTTTCGGGCTTGTTCCCTGTGAACCCACCGCCATTGTGGAAGATACCGTACGGCTGGTGAGGAAGCAGATCCGGCGGGTCTTTGAAAAGGCCGAAAAGGAAGGTATCTCCACCCGGCAGGCGGCACGGATTTTGTTTGAGCCGGATGTCTTCGACACCCCCGATATCTAAACTTAGATGAGCCAGTTAATTCTGCATACCGATCTTTGTAAGGGGTGCGGGTACTGTGTGGCTAATTGTCCCCGATCGGCCATATCCCTCTCGGGGGATATAAATAAAGGCGGATACAATACGCCGGTCGTAGATCGGGCCAAGTGTGTTGTATGCGGTATATGTTACAATGTCTGTCCCGATGTGGTGTATGAAATTCTGAAATAAATTCCTGATATAGCAAGGGGTCGTGATGACAAGGGCGTTTATGAAGGGAAACGACGCGATAGGCGAGGCGGCGGTGAGGGCCGGCTGCCGGTTTTTTGCGGGTTATCCTATTACCCCCCAGAGTGAAATTCTGGAGTACCTTGCTTGGAGGCTCCCCGAAGTGGGGGGTACTTTTATTCAGACCGAATCCGAACTGGCCGGTATTTCCATGGTATATGGCGCGGCGGCCACCGGTATGCGGGCCTTTACCAGCTCATCGGGACCGGGTTTTTCTCTTTTGGGAGAAGGTATTTCCTACATGGCCGCTGCGGAGTTGCCTTGTGTTATTGTGGACGTGCAGCGTTACGGCGCCGGTCTCGCGGATATATTCACCGGTCAGGGTGATTACTGGCAGGCTACCCGGAACGGCGGCCATGGCGACTACCGATGTTTGGTATTTACCCCCAATTCGGTCCAGGAATCCGCGGATCTGATGGCCCTCGCCTTTGACAAAGCTGAGGAATACCGCAATCCCGTCATCATTCTCTCCGATGCCTCAATCAGTCAGATGATGGAATCGGTGGAATTTCCCGAGATGCGGGAGCATGATCCCGACAGCCTTGAATGGGCGCTGAAGGGCAAAGGGACGGGGCACAACAAGCGGCATACCAGTATCATGTACTATCGGTCTGACTATGATGTCTATCTCAAGGCAAAATACGACCGGATCATTGCCAACGAACAGCGGTGGGAGGAATTTCAAACCGCCGATGCCGAATATATCCTGGTTGCCTATGGTATTTCCGCGCGGATTTGTGAAGAGACGGCGGAAATGGCCCGGAACCGGGGCCGGAAAGTTGGGCTTATACGGCCCATTACGGTCTTTCCCTTCCCAACAAAGGCTTTCGATCAGCTTGATTACCGCCGGGTCAAGGGTTTGGCCGCCGTTGAAATATCCTGCCTTTCCCAGATGATAGAAGACGTGCGGCTCTCCGTCAGCGGTAAGGCGCCGGTTTATCCCATCCGGGGTGGAACTAAGGTATACGATTCCGGCGATGTGCTGGAGGCCCTGGAGGCCATTATCGCCGGAACGGCGAAGGAGTCGTACTGATGGAAAAGAGGCGCCCTTCCCTGCTCCAGGTCGATCATAAGTATTGTCCCGGCTGCGGTCATGGCATTGTGAATCGCCTGGTGGCGGAGGTCTTGGAAGAAATGGGCGAGGAGGGAACCGCTCTTTGCGCGGTGGCGGTGGGGTGTTCTTCCCTCATGCCCGATACGTGGGGTACGGATATTGTGCAGGCCCAACACGGCCGGGCCGGGGCGGTGGCCGTGGGCATGAAACGGTGCCGGCCCGGGAACATAGTATTCGCCTATCAGGGTGACGGCGATGCGGTAGCCATCGGACTTTCGGAGACCCTCTGGGCCGCCATTAGGAATGAAAATATCACCGTCATACACATCAATAACAACAATTTCGGTATGACCGGCGGTCAAATGTCCCCCACTACCCTGGAAAAACAGAAAACCACTACCACCCCTTTTGGCCGGGACACCCTGTTGACCGGTAAACCCTTGGATATTATTAAGATGCTCAATACCTTGGATGTGGCGTATCTGGCCCGGGGTACGGTCATCAATAATGCGGAGATTCTGAAAACAAAAAAATACATCCGCAAGGCCTTTGATAAACAAAAGGCCCGGGCAGGTTATTCCATGGTGGAGATCCTTTCTCCCTGTCCTACCAATTGGAAGATGCTGCCCTTGGATGCCTGTAAACGGATTGCCGATGTGGTAACTGCCGTTTATCCGCTGGGGGAATTTGCCGATTCCTCCAAGGGGGCCGAATGAACATTATCTGCGCCGGTTTTGGCGGTCAAGGTGTTTTGACGGCGGGCCTTATTCTGGGAAAAACCGCTACCGAAGCGGGCAAGCATGTAACCTGGATTCCCTCCTATGGCAGTGAAATGAGGGGCGGTACGGCGAACTGCAGCGTCAAGATATCGGAGATTAAGATAGCCAGTCCCTTTATTAAAGAAATCGATATTCTTATAGCGATGAATCAGCCCTCGGTGGATAAATTTGAGGGCGCCGTCAAGGCGGGAGGCCTTATAGTCGTTAATAGTTCCATGGTCACGGATCATACCTTTAGAAAGGATGTCCGGGTGGTACCGGTTGACGCCACCGCCATTGCCGAAGAACTGGCCAATCCCCGGGGGGCGAATCTTGCCATGCTGGGAGGGCTTGCCGCCACGGGGGTGCTTATGGATGCCGAAACTATCAGGGACGGGTTAAACCGGTTTTTTGATGAAAAGGGGAAGAACAGTCCCCAAAACGGCCGTTGTTTTGATCTGGGCATGGAACATGCCCGGCAGGGGTAATCAAGGCATGGACATCAGGAAGCTGCTAAAGCCCAACAAGGTGGCCGTTATAGGCGCGTCGGATAAAGAGGGTTTTGGCGGTGATACCTGCCGAAACATCATCCGGTACATGGCGGCGGACCGTTATTATTTTATCAATCCCAAGCGGACCGAGGTCTTGGGCAAGCCCTGTTATCCCGGTTTAGGCGCCCTGCCGGAACAGGTGGATCTGATGGTCATCTGTACGCCGGAACACACGGTGGAGACCCTTCTGCGGGAGGGTGCGGCCTCTGGGGTAAAGGCCGCGGTGGTTTATGCCTCAGGTTATGGTGAGATTGGTACCGAAGCGGGCCGCGCCAAAGAAGCTGCCCTTAAAGCCCTCTGCGAAGAGTTGGATATTGCCCTGATGGGCCCTAATTGCGGGGGGTTCGTGAACTGCCCCGATAAGGTATATCCCTTCGCGTTTATCTCTGAAGACCGGGACCGGAGCGGCGCCGTGGGGGTTATCTCCCAAAGCGGCCAGTTGGTGTTGACCATAATGGACAGTCCGGTCCTTAAATTTTCCTACGCGATTTCCGCCGGTAACAGTAAAATCATTACCACCGAGGATTATCTGGAATTCCTCGTGGAGGATGAGGATACCCGGGTAATCGCCCTGTACCTTGAGGGCGTTAATGATCCGAAAAAATTTATCGCCGGCCTTAAACGGGCCGCGGAAATTCGTAAACCGGTGGTGGTGCTGAAAACAGGCCGTTCTGAAAAAGCCCGGGCCATCGCCGCTTCCCATACGGGGAGTCTTTCCGGTACTGACCGGGTATTTGACGCAGTATTCAGTAAATTCGGCGTCATCCGGGTGGATGATCTGGAAGAGCTTTTGGTCACCGCCCAGGCGCTGGCGGTATTAAAACGACTTCCCCGGGGCAGGGGACTCACCTGCATCAGTCTTTCCGGTGGGGAAACCGGAATTTGCGCCGATCTTGCCCAACAGACGGGCCTTTGTTTTCCCGATTTTGAGGCGGGGACCCTGGCGAGGCTTAGGGAACTGTTGCCCTTCTATGCGACCCCCAACAATCCCCTGGATGCCACGGCCACTCTTTCCTATGATGTTGATAAATTCGCCGGGGTGCTGGAAACATTGATGCGGGACCCGGGGATTGATCTGGTGGCGGTGGGGTATACCCTGCTTGAGACCATTGCCGACAATGCGATCTACTACATGAGCCGGGCCATGGAGCAGGTACACGGGGAGGCCTGGGCTAAACCCATGGTGATGATCCCCTTTGCCGCTATGACCAGAAACCGGGAATATTTGGAAAAACTTGAGGCCGTGGGGGTTCCGGTACTGTCAACTTCCCTTTATTCTTTTAAGATCATCAAACACATCCTGGATTTCGCCGCCTATAATCCCGCCGAACAAAACATGGACATCGCCTTTCCCCGAAAAGCCCCGGGGCAGGGAATCCGTACCTGGTCCGAATCGGAAAGCCGGTCCCTTATCGCCGGGGCCGGGATCGAGTGCGGCCGGTTTGCGGTGGCCTCCTCCCGGGAAGAAGCCGTTGCCCTGTTCAGGGAATTTGGGGGTAAAGCCGTCACCGTCAAGATCGACAGCCCGGACATACCCCATAAGACCGATGCCGGATGTGTACGGTTGAATATTTCCCGTGAGGCCCAGGTAATGGACGCCTATGACGAGGTCATAGCGAATGGCCGGCGGAATTGTCCGGAGGCGAAGATCTCCGGCGTCCTGATCAGTGTCATGGCCCCCGAAGGGGTGGAGATGATCCTGGGGGTTAAGAAGGACGGCGCCTTTGGTCCCTGTATCCTCTGCGGGCTGGGGGGCGTTTTCGTGGAGATTTTCCGGGATACCGCCCTGGGTTTGGCGCCCCTTTCCCGCCTTGAGGCGGAGCGGATGCTCCTCTCCCTGAAAGGGATCAAGATGCTGCAGGGGTACCGGGGAAAGCCCCAGGGCGATATGGACGCCCTGGTGGATGTGATGGTAAAACTATCAAAACTGGCGTGTGAACGCAAGGATGATTTACAGGAACTGGATATCAATCCGGTTTTTGTCTATGAAAGGGGTATATGGGCGGTGGACGCTCTTTATATACAACAAGTATGATTTATAGATTACCGGTAAGGAGGTTCCAAGATGAGTCAAGAGAGTAAATTAATGAAGTACCTGCAGATCCTTGCTCTGGGTCTCGCAGGGGGGTCCATCTATCTGATACCCTATATCAGATATGTCTTTTATGACTGGCAGATTGAGGCCATGGGGATCACCAATACTCAGATCGGTCTTTTGACTACGGTCTACACCATCGGCAATGTGATTCTCTACATTCCGGGGGGCATAATAGCGGATAAATTTTCCACCAAAAAATGTATCTTGATTTCCCTGATTTCCACTACCATCCTGACGTTTATCTTTGCCTTTACCATGGGTTCTTATGTTCTTGCCCTGGTGATATGGTTTTTATTCGCGGTGACCACCACCTTCCTCTTCTGGGACGCCCTGATGAAAACCATCCGGCTCATCGGCGATGAAAGCGAACAGGGGTTTATGTTCGGTCTTTACTATATGGGTAATGGCCTTACCGGCGCCATTGTCAACGCCATCGGGGTGCGGGCGACGAATTTGGCCGATACCTCCCAGGGTAAATTTTTCTGGGGTGTGATCGTGTACGGTATCGCCACGGCGGTTGCCGCGCTGTTTGTCGCCCTGCTCCTCAAGGACAAGCAAAAGGCGAAGATCGCTTCCGACGGGCAGCAGGAAGAAGGTTTTAGATTTTCCATGGTGGGCGGGCTTCTGAAAAGCCCCACGGTCTGGATATTTTCGATCATCGTATTTACCGGCTATGCGGTATTCTCCAACATCAGTTACTTCAACCCTTATATGACCGATGTGATAGGCATTACGCCGGAAGATTCGGCGTATCTCTCCATCATCAGGGGTTATATTTTCTATGTCCTAACGCCGCTCAGCGGTATCATCGCGGACAAAGTGGTTAAATCCACCAGTAAATGGTTTGTCTTTCTCTTCTTTATATTAGCGGCCCTTTTGATCGGAGTGTTGCTTATCCCCGAAGGTGCCAGTGTCGGGTTGGTAAGTTTTTATTCCCTGCTTCCCGGCCTTTTTGGACTAGCCTTGTATGGCATCATTTTTTCCATTGCGGCGGAGACCAAGATATCGGCGGCCGTCATGGGTACGGCGGTGGGGATCGCTTCCATCATCGGATATGCGCCGGACTTTTTTATGGCCACCATGTTCGGGAGCTGGCTTGACAAGATGGGCAATGGCGCCTACCGGCTTATATTTATCTTCCTGGCTGCCAACTGCGTGGTAGGTTTTGTCGCATCCCTGATTGTTCGGTTCCAGGCAAAAAAAGCTCTGTTGAAGTAGCCGGGTAATAATGGAACAGCACGCCGGAAAACCGCATATTGACTGGATGATCACTATTCCCAGCCTCCTTATCCTGGGGGGGATATGCGTCCTGTTTTTGGCGTTGAATACGGAAGATAATGCCCTGCTGAACAGTTTTTTTGCCTTTGTCACCGGCGCCTTTGGCGGGGTATTTCATTTCTATATTTTTGGCGTGCTGATCCTGTTGTGTTATATTTCTTTCTCTAAGATAGGTTCCATCCGTCTTGGTGAAGGCCCCCCCCAATACGCTACCTTTAGCTGGGTGAGTATGCTGTTTTGCGCCTGTATCGGATCCAGCATCCTGTATTGGGGGCTGATAGAATGGGCCTATTATATGGGGAGCCCTCCCTTCAACCTGGAGCCCGGTTCCCGTGAGGCCGCCGAATATTCGGTAACCTATACCTTGTATCATTGGGGAGTCAGCGGCTGGGCCACCTATTCGGTAGCAGCTGTGATCATCGCCTTTTATCATTTTACCAAAAAAGTCCCCAATCTCAGGATCAGCGTTTCCTGTGGGTTTACCGGCCAAAACAGCCTCCTGGGTAATGTGGTCGATATTTTTGTCATCATCGGTTTAATCACCGGCGTGGCGGTGAGTATCGCCCTGGGGACTCCCCTGATTGCCCAGGGGCTGCATCACATTTTTGGCATTGATACCGGAATCTATACCAATATTATTATTGCGGTTTTCTGGGCCTGCCTCTTCGGAACCAGCGCCGTTTCCGGCATTGATCGAGGGATAAAGATCCTGAGTAATGTAAATACCGTTATTGCCCTGGGATTTATCACGTATGTTCTTGTGGCGGGAGGAAGGGCCGTATTTATCGGGAACAACGCGGTTAATAGTTTTGGGCTTATGGTTCAAAACTACCTTTATATGAGTTTTTATACCGATCCCATAGGTAAAAGCGGATTTCCCCAGGCCTGGACCATTTTTTATTGGGGCTGGTGGCTTTCGTATGTTCCGGTGATGGGCCTTTTTATCGCCAAAATTTCCAGGGGGCGTACGATTCGGCAGGTTATCCTGGGGGGCGTCCTTTTGGGAAGTCTGGGCTGCTGGTTTTTTCTGGCGATTTTAGGTGGTTACGGGCTGGATTTGCAGTTATCCGGGGTTCTTGACACGGTCAAAAATCTTAGGGAGGGAGGAGACTATGCCGCCATTATGGCCCTGCTTGATTCCCTTCCCTTTGCCAATATTGCACATGTGGTATTCATCATCGTGGCCTTTATTTTTTTAGCTACCACCTGTGATTCTTCGGCCTATATCCTTGCTTCTATTTCAACCAAGAATATCACCGCCTCCATGAATCCCAGTAAACGCAGCCGGATTATGTGGACCCTAAGCCTTATCATACTGCCGATTGTTTTAATGGTCGTAGGGGGGCTTAACACGGTAAAACTCTGCACCGTATTGGGGTCTATTCCCATTATATTTATTTTGACCGCCATGGTATGGAATTTTATGAAGGATGCCCGTGAAATTTCCCGCCGGGCTTAGGGGACCTTAGGGGCAGTTCTTCTGGCTGTCCCGGTAGGCCCTATGTTCCGCCCTGATCCGATCCAGCAGACCCGGACGGCGGATAGTCTCCAGCAAAAACGCGGCCTGGATCCGGGTGCCCTCTAGCAAGGTCCGCATCCCCCGATCTCCCCGAAGGGCCTCGGCGAATTCCGTGGTATGGAGCGAAATAAAATGATCCGTAGCCGACACATAGGGTGCTAAGGTGGGTGTTACCAGGTCCACATTGCCCACATCGGAACTGCCCGCGGGTTTTTCCTCAATCCGGTATTTGTACCCAAAGGCCTGGTAAATTTCAATAAAGACCTCTACTGCGGATTGGGGATAAAACAGATCTGCATAGGTACCGTAACGCTGTTTGGCGGTATAGGTACAGCCGGTGGCAATCGCCGCTCCCTTGGCACAGGTCTCCAGCTTTTCCCAGAGTGATGTCAGGCCGGATATGGTGGCACTGCGCAGGTAATATTCAATCTCAACCTTGTCGGGCACGATGTTGGGGGCCGCCCCCCCGTTGATAACAATGCCGTGAAGCTGGCAATCGGGGGTAAGGTGCTGGCGCAGCATGTCTGCGGCATGGGCAAAAAGCTGGGCCGCATTCCACGCATTAATCCCGTCCCAGGGATTGGCGGAGGCGTGGGCGGTTTTTCCAAAAAAAGTAACGTACATATCGTTGGAGGCGAGGATGCGGCTTTGGGGCACGTTATCGTTGTCCAGATGGGACAGGATCGCCAGGGCATAGCCGTTGAAAGCGCCGTTCTCACTCATGATAACTTTGCCGCCCACTGTTTCTTCCGCAGGAGTTCCTACCAGTTCAATGACGGCCTCCAGATCCGGAGCGGCGCTTCTTAGGGCTAGGGCGGTAAGGATACTGACGCCACAGCTTAGGGAGTGACCGCAGCCATGGCCGATATCGGGAAGGGCGTCGTATTCACAGAGAATCGCAATCCGGGGAAGCGCCGGGTTTGCTCCTTCCGGCGCCGCCCGGAAAGAGTAATTGATACCTCCATAGGGGGCTTCAACATGGTAACCGTGGTTTTGAAGAAATTTGATAACCGCGGCGCTACTTTCTTTCTCTTCCCCTGAAATTTCAGGATGATCCGTAAGACAGAGGGAAAGTTCAAACACCTCTCCGGCGATCCGGTCAATTTCATCCAACAGTCTTTTATCCGGCGTAAACATATATTTATTTTACCCCGGTCTGAAAGTGTTTGTCCAGGGCCGGGGCAGCCTCAAAACCTGGTTGGTTTGAAGCTGCCTGAGCCGCCGCCTCAATTCAAAGCCGCTATAGTTTCAGCTTGGTCATTATTTTTTGCAGTAAGGGGGGCAGAAAAAATGACAAGGGAAGCGAGACCACAAATCCAATTCCCCAACCGCTTAACCACGCTACTAAAAAACCATCGCTAAATCCAACATTGATGGCCGCCATGACAAACGCCATACACATGGACATAATAAACGCCATACTAAGGCCATTAAATACTATTTGGCCTATACTCAATAAAACGATACCTCCCGATTCCGATTTTGGAACCAGTTCCTACCACAAATATAAAATTTATTGGGGTAGAAGGCAAATAAAGGAGTTTTACCCTGCATACCCCCGCTATTGACTTTTTTGGGTAATTGGTTATAGTTGTATAATGACAAAAAATGATGTTTTGTCATAGAAGGTTGATGTAATGGCTATTGAAATTATCGCTACCGGACGGGCAATTCCGGCGAAAAGACTCACCAACCACGATTTGGCAAGCCGGCTGGATACCACCGACGAATGGATCCGGTCCCATACGGGAATCGGCGCTCGGCATATAGCGGAAGAAGGGGTGGCCGCGAGCGATCTGGCCCTGGAAGCGGCCTGGAATGCCCTGGCCATGGCCGCCGAACAGAGGGGGGTCACCAAGGAAACCCTGGTTCAATCCCTGGATCTGATAATTCTGGGGTCTACTTCCCCGGATTATTATGGCGTTCCCTCCACCGCCTGTATCGTGCAGGATAAGCTGGGGGTCCGGAATGCCGCGGCCCTGGATATTTGCGCCGCCTGTAGCGGGTTTATCTACGGCCTGGAACTGGCCGCGGGGTTCCTCGCCCTGAATGCATCCCGGAAACGGGCCCTGGTGATCGGCGCCGAGATTTTGTCCCGCATAGCAGACTGGAATGACCGGGGGACCGCGGTTTTGTTTGGCGACGGGGCCGGGGCCGTGCTTATCGAACAGACCGAACCCTCAGGTGGTGGGCGGCGGGGGCTGCTGCGGAGCATGCTGCGGGCGGATGGTTCCGGTGCGGAAAGCCTCATCATAAGACAGGGGGGCTCCCGGAACCCCTATCACGGCACGGGGGATGAGCGTCCGCCCCGGGTGGAAATGGACGGCCGGGCGGTGTATAACTTCGCGGTCAAAGCCCTCATCGGCACCATAGAAACCCTCCTTGCCGGGGAAAACCTCACCATCCATGACGTGGCCCGGATTATCCCCCATCAGGCAAATGCCCGGATAGTTCAGGCAGCGGCAAAACGCTTAAAGATACCGGAAAGTAAATTTTTCCTTAACATCGAAGAATATGCCAACACTTCCGCCGCTTCCATCCCCATTGCCCTGGATGAACTAAACCGGGCGGGGGGATTACAGCCGGGGGACCTTATCATGACCATAGGGTTCGGCGGAGGATTAACCTATGGAGGAAATCTAATCGTATGGTAATAAAAAATCCCGCTTTCCTGTTCCCGGGACAGGGGGCGCAGTATCAGGGTATGGCCCTGGATATTTTGGAGGCCGGCGGCGCCGGGGTCAAGGAGCTTTTTGCCCTGGCTTCGGAGGTAATGGGACAGGATATGCGGGCCCTCATCGGGGAAGCGGACGGGGAGACCCTCAAGCGAAGCGATATATCCCAGCCCACCATTACGCTGGCAAATTTGGCCGCCGCGGTTTACCTGCGGGAACAAGGCATCCTGCCCACGGCCTGCGCCGGGTTCAGCCTGGGGGAATACGCCGCCCTGGTCACTGCCGGGGTCGTGGACGCGGAAACCTGCTTCCGCCTGGTCAAAGCCCGGGGCAAGGCCATGCAGGACGTTGTGGACCGGCTCCGCAGCGGCGCCGCCGGGGGAGCGGAGCCGGGGATGGCCGCGGTGATTGGCCTTGACCCGGAAAAGGTGGAGGCCCTGATCCTCCGGTGGAAGACCGGCGGGCTTTTGGATCTCTATGGGGCAAATTTTAACTCCCGGAATCAGGTGGTGGTTTCCGGGACCGCCCCTGCCCTGGCCGAAGCTGAAATCCGGTTTAAGAAAGCCGGGGCCCGGCGGGTCATACGGCTGCAGGTGGCCGGTCCCTTCCATTCCCCCCTCATCGCCGGGGCGGCGGAAGTTTTCGGTCCGGTTTTGGAAGCCGCGGAATTTAAGGACCCCTCGGTCCCGCTGTTTTCCAATGTTTCCGGGGGCCCTATTGCCTCCGGGGCGGAGGCAAAGGCCCTGGCCTTACGGCAGATTACCGAGCCGGTCCGGTGGACCACAGAGGAGGGGGCCCTGGCGGCCCTGGGCATAGATGCGGTTCTGGAGACCGGCCCCGGCACGGTATTGCAGGGTTTATGGAAGAACGCGGAAACCGGCATTCCCTGTTTTGCCGCCGGGACCGCCGCGGATATCCAAACCCTCGCCGGCTGGCGGCTTGAGGAAAAACAGGGGGCTTAGTACCTTTATTGTCCTGGATTTGAGGAGGATTTTATGGAGTTGGCGGATAAAAAAGCCCTGGTTACCGGGGCGTCCCGGGGTATAGGCCGGGCGGTGACGGATCTGTTTCTCGCTCAGGGGGCCGAAGTTTGGGGGCTGGGGACCAAGGAGCCGGAGGACCTGGGGGAGCGGATCTCCCAGTCTGGGGGAAAACTCCACTGGATAAGCGCGGACCTGGCCCAGGTAGGGGCCGTGGAGGCGATCATCGAGCAAAATCTCAAAGAGGCCGGCGGCTTCGATGTCCTGGTGAATAACGCCGGGATAACCAGGGACAACCTTTCCTTCCGTATGAGTCTTGAAGATTGGGAAAAGGTTTTGGCGGTGAACCTTACCGCGGCGTTCCTTATCGCCCGGACCGTAGCCCGGGATATGATCCGCCGGAGAAGCGGTTCCATCATCAATATATCCAGTGTGGTGGGGATCCACGGAAACGGGGGACAGGCCAACTACGCCGCCAGCAAGGCAGGGCTTATCGGATTGACCAAAAGCCTGGCCCAGGAAACCGCCGGCCGGGGGATACGGGTCAATGCGGTGGCCCCGGGGTTCGTTGTTTCGGATATGACCGACGCCATACCGGTTGCCGCCCGGGAGAAACTGCTGGACCATATTCCCCTCAAACGGATGGGAACCCCGGAGGATGTGGCCGAAGCGGTTTTGTTTCTGGCCGCTGCCCGGGGGAGTTATATCACCGGACAGGTACTTGCCGTAGACGGCGGCATGTTTATATAGGGGCTGTTTCAAAACTGAAGTTTTGGAAACGGCATACGACGGAGGATTTTTATGAAGAAGCGGGTTGTGGTTACCGGCCTGGGGGTTATTTCACCCATAGGCAATTCGGTGGAAGAATTTGAGGCGTCCCTTAAGGCGGGAAAAAGCGGTATCGGGAAGATCACCGCCTTTGATACCACCGGTTTTGACGTCACCATTGCCGGGGAGGTAAAAAATTTCGATCCCGCCCTTTGGATAGATAAAAAGGATGCCCGGAAAATGGCCCGGTTTACCCAGTTTGCGGTGGCCGGTACCGCCCAGGCCTTATCCCAGGCAGGGCTGCTGGAAACCACCGAGACCTCCGAAGGGGTGCGCCGCCGTATAAAAAGCGATCCCGAAAAAACCGGGGTGGTTCTGGGGAACGGTATCGGGGGCTACGAAATCGTTACCGAATCTTTCCATAAACTTTTTACCAACGGTCCCCGGCGTATGCTCCCCCTCACGGTACCCCTGATGATCGGGAACGAGGCGGCGGGTAATATTTCCATGGTGTATGGGACCAAGGGCCCCGCCTATACCCAGGTAACCGCCTGCGCCTCCGGTACCGACGCCCTGGGGCAGGCCCTGGACCTGATCCGTTCCGGACGGTGTGAGGTGGTGATCAGCGGGGGAACCGAAGCCTGCATAGTCCCCTTTTCTGTCGGGGGCTTCCAGATGCTCAAGGCCCTTTCCACCAAACGGAACCATGAGCCGGAAAAGGCAAGCCGTCCCTTTGACGCCGACCGGGACGGTTTTGTGCTGGGGGAGGGGGCGGGGATCCTGATCCTGGAAAGCTATGACCACGCAAAAAACCGGGACGCCCCGATTCTGGCGGAATTTGCCGGATATGGCGCTACCGCCGACGCCTACCATATCACCGCCCCGGACCCGACCGGGGAAGGGGGGGGCCGGGCCATTACACTCGCCCTGGAGGACGCGGGCTTGAAACCCGGGGAGCTTCACTATTACAATGCCCATGGGACTTCCACGGGAATCAATGATCCCACGGAAACCAAGATGATAAAATACGCCTTTGGGGATCATGCCTATAAACTGAAGATCTCCAGCACCAAAAGTATGACCGGCCATTGTATCGCCGGCAGCGGGGGGCTTGAGGCCATTACCTGTATCCTGGCCATCCGGGGCGGGTATTTCCCCCCCACGATTAACCTGGATAACCCCGATCCTGCCTGTGATTTGGACTATGTCCCCCATAAGATCCAATACGGCACGGTGGAGGCGGCGGCTTCCGGGTCTTTGGGGTTCGGAGGCCACAACGGGGTGGTGGTGTTCAAGAAATATACCGAATAAGGGGCGCCTATGAACAAAATAGAAGAACTCCTCCCCCACCGGGAACCGTTCCTCTTTGTGGATGAAATTATCGAGGCCACCCGGGAGCGGATCCTGGCCCGTCATGTTTTTACGGAGGGGGAATTTTTTTTCCGGGGGCATTTCCCCCAATACCCGGTGGTGCCGGGGGTTATCCTGATAGAGACCATGGCCCAATCCGGCGGGGCGGGGCTCCGGCAATTAGGGGTCCTGGGAGGGGAGGCCGGAAAAGAGGCCTTGTTTTTTCTTGCCTCGGTGGATAAGGTAAAGTTCCGCCGCCAGGTGCGGCCCGGGGAAGAGGTCCGTTCGGAAATACAAAATCTGCGGATATCCTCCCGGATGATCAAACAGGCCGGCAGGGCCTATGTGGGGGAGGAGCTTGCCGCCGAAGCGGAATGGCTCTGCCTGGTATCCAACGATACCCCCGGTGGTTAATGCCACCGGCGGTGGTAAAACCGCAGGGTTTGCAACCAGCGTAGCTCAGGGCAAACCAGTTCCTTTTGTCTTTACTATATTTTGCGGATTGATTACTATTTAAGTAGGGAGCCGTGATGAACGAAAAAACGATCCTTACCTTAATTGATACCTTTAGCGCCGGTAATGTGGATGAACTGGATCTGAATGACGGAACTATCCATCTTATCCTCAGAAAAGCCGCCGCGGTAAATCAGTCCGCCCGTCCCCAGCAGGCGGATAGTTCCGAAGAGGATACCCCGGCGGTATCCCTGGGTTTTCCCGCGGGTGTTTCTTCCCGCCGTCGTAAAACAGTGGCCGTTACCAGCCCCATGGTGGCGGTATTTCATGCCGCCACCGGTCCCGATGATCCGCCCTTGGTAAAGCCCGGAACCAGGGTTAAAATTGGGGATACCCTCTGTATTCTGGAAGCCATGGATATGATGAACCATTTGCTGGCGGAATTCGACGGGGAGATCCTTTCGGTTTTAGCCGAAGATGGCGACCCGGTAGAATTCGGGCAAACACTGTTTGAAGTAAAGCGGTTATAACCGGTAACGGCTGACCCGCAACGGAGCCTTTTTTGATCAGACGGGTATTAATAGCTAATAGGGGAGAAATCGCGGTCCGGATTATCCGGACCTGCCGGGAAATGGGGATTGAAACCGTAACGGTTTACTCCACCGTGGATAAGGACAGTCTCCATGTGCGGCTGGCGGATAAGGCGGTCTGTATTGGTCCTCCCGAGGCTCCTCAAAGTTACCTGGCGGGTAAAAACCTGGTCATGGCGGCGGTTAATACCGCTTGTGAAGCCATACACCCCGGCATTGGTTTTCTTTCGGAGGATGCCGGGTTTGCCCGGATGGTTCGGGAGCGGGGGCTTATCTTTATCGGACCCGACCCGGAGGTATTGGAACATACCGGGAACAGGTTCCGGGTCCGGAAAACCGCCGGGGATTTCGGCCTTCCCCTTATCCCCGGCAGCGGGGAAATCGCGGCGGATCTGCGGCCGGTAAAAAAGGCGGCCACGGAACTGGGTTTCCCGGCGATCATTAAGGCCGGGGGCCGGGGGAGCTGGGTTGTCCGTTCCGCCCGGGAAATAGAAAGAACCCTGCCGGGCATAAAGCGGGAAGCGGCCTTGTTTGGCGCTGCTCCCGGTTTCTTGGTTGAACAATACCTGGATAACCCCCAACAGGTGGACCTGCAGGTCATCGCCGACGGCGCGGGAAAGGTGGCGGTCCTGGGGGAACGGGACGGCTCAATACAAAAAAGCCATCATACCCTTATCGACGAGAGTCCTTCGCCGGGGGTTTCCCGGCCCCTGCGGAGGGCTATGTCCGAAAAAGCGGCAAAGCTTTTCCGGGGCCTTAAGTACCGGGGGGTGGGGACCGTTACCTTCCTTATCCAGGGGGAAAAATACTATTTTTTAGGGGTCAAGCCCCGGCTCCAGACCGGGCATCCGGTGACCGAGCTGGTGACCGGCGCCGATATTCTGCGCCAGCAGTTCCTGACCTGTGTTGAGGGCCGGATGGAAATGCCGCCCTCCGCGCTGCGAATGCTCGGATGGGCGATGGAATGCCGGATCAACGCCCTGAGCCCCGGCACGGTCACCAAATTGGAGGTTCCCGGCGGCCTGGGGGTGCGTTTCGATTCCTGCCTCTACGAGGGCTGTTCCGTCAATTCCCACTACGATTCCCTGGTGGGTAAGGTGATCGCCTACGGTCCCAACCGGGACCGGACCCTGGCGCGGATGGACCGGGCCTTGAAAGAACTCGCCATTGAGGGGATAAACACCGACAAGTCCCGGCAGCAGGGGATCATCCGGGCCGAAGTTTTTCGTTCCGGCAACATCGGAACCCGCTCCTATGACAAGATAACCAAGCCCTAAACTTTTGTCCCGGTCTCCGGTGTAATCCCCTTGCTTTTTAGGCGCAAGGGTGTATACTCACAGACATGACCAGGGGTATCTTAATTGTGGGAACCGAGGCTTCGCTTTCAGCGGCAATTGCCGGGGAAGCGGCGAAGCGGGTGGAGAGTTGTGCCGTCGCGTTTATTCCGAACCGTCTCTCGGCGTCCGGCGGAAGCGGGGTAAGTGATACCTTCTCCAAGGCGCTTATTCCGCTGATCTGGAATCCCGGGAGTCCTATTTCCTCCCGTTCCCTTACCCTTGCCGCGGAAAACCGGCTTGAACGGATCCACGAGGCTATCCTGGTGTGCGATCCTCCCCCTATATGCCGGCGGCCGGAGGAACTCGTCTCTTCCGATATTGATACCATGGTCAACGATTACATCAAGGGCTGGTTTTTTCTGGTCAAGGAACTTACGGCCCTGTTTAAAGCCCGTAAATCGGGAACCCTGGCGCTGGTACTTTCGGAAATTTTCAGGAGGGGGAAGGATGAGCCCGTGGATTTGACCGGGCCGTCGATTGCCGCCTCATTCCGGGCCCTTGCCCAGGGGCTCCTGGCCGCGTCCATCGGCGAGCCCTATGAGGTTCTGGCTTTTTCCACCTCCGAGGCCGGGGAAGACCAGGCTTTCGCCTCCTTTATTTTTAAAATTATGGAAGAAAACAACAAACGTACTACCGGAAAATGGCATAAATTTGGCAAATTAGGGCTGTTCGGCCGCTAACCCCCCCCTTGTTCTACCTGAAATAGGCCACCCCCGCTTCAAAGAGCCGCTGGACCTTATTGCCGGGGATATTGCGGTGGACATAGGCTCCCCGCCGTTCCGAATGGGCCATCTTGCCCAGGATCCGGCCGTCGGGACTGGTGAGTCCCTCAATGGCAAAGTCCGAACCGTTGGGATTATCCGGTTCCGCCCGGGTGGGAAAGCCCCCGGCATCCACGTAACAGAAGGGAACCTGCCCCGCGGCAAAAAGGGCCCCGGGGTCTTCCCGGCCCAGGACTATCCGGCCTTCCCCATGGCTTACGGGGAGTATATGGACGGAGCCGCTCTCCTCCCGGGCAAGCCAGGGGGAATGGGTCGACATTACCCGGGTACGGACCATCCGGGAAACGTGGCGGCCCAGGGTGTTGAAGGTCAGGGTGGGCATGCCCTCCTGCGGGAGACGGTAGGAACCGTAGGGTACCAGGCCCAGTTTGATCAGGGCCTGAAAGCCGTTACAGATACCCAGGATAAGGCCGTCCCGCTTTTCCAGAAGCGCCGTAACCCCCTCGGCCACCGGGCCGGAGCGGAGGACATTGGCGATGAATTTTCCCGATCCGTCCGGTTCGTCCCCGGCGCTGAACCCGCCGGAAAGGGCGAGGATCTGGGCTTCCCCCAGGGCCCCGACCAGTTCCCGGATGGAGGCGGCAATATCCTCCCGGTTCCGGTTCCTGAATACCACGGGCCTGGTTTTTGCCCCCGCTTCCTGAAAGGCACTTTCCATGTCCCACTCGCAGTTGGTTCCGGGGAATACCGGCAGTACCACCAGGGGAGAAGCCCCGGCGGGCAGCCTGAGGGAACGGGTCTTTGGGGGCTTTTCCGGTACGGTTTTGGGTTTCAGGTCCAGGCGGGCCGTTTCCGGGGCCTCCTCCGCAACGGTGGCCCCCGAGGAGGTTTGGGGGTAGACCTGGGCCAGGGGGTATTCGTAGGCCCGCCGCAGCAGGGCCAGGGGGGCCTCCGCTGCCGGGGATTCCGGATCCCTTGGGTCCCCGCCGCTTACCACCCGGAAGACCCCTTCGTCCAGGGTCCTTGCCGCCAGGGCCCAGGAGCCCGCACCGGAGAGGATCTCCCCCAGCGCCCCTTCGACGCCCCCATTGCCGGAAAAACAAGTGCCGGGAAGCTCCACCAGGACCGAACCGGGACCGTTCTGGCCGAAGACCGGGTCATAGGCCTCCACCCCGGTGTCGTTGCCAAAGGCCATCATTGCCAGGGCCGCGGCGGCCCCGCCGGCGCCCACGGGATAGGCGGAACAAACCAGGCCCTGAGCGGCCAGGCTGGCCAGGGCATGCATATTGGCTTTAAAAACATCCCACTCATCAAGAAGCCCCCCGGGGCCGGCGGAAGCGGTTTCCCCTGCCGGGGGCTGCCGCAGCAGGAGGATAACGTTTCCCCCCGTACCCGAAAGGGCGCCGGAACGGATCCGGTCCGCCGGGGCGGTTACTGCGGCAAAGGCAGCCAGGGTGGGGGGCACCGAAATCTCCCCGGCCGGGTCCCGGTAGGTTCCGGACATGGAGTCCTTGCCCCCTATGGCGGGAACCCCCAGCCGGATCTGGGCTTCCAGGGCTCCCAGGAGGGCTGCCGCGGGCTTGCCCCAGGATTCGGGGCTTTGCATCCGTTCAAAATACTCCTGGAAAGAGAGCCGGGCCTGCCAGGGATTCCCCCCCAGGCAGGTCACCTTGGCCAGGGCCTCCCGGACCGCGGCCTTGGCCCCCTCGTAGGGGTTGTTTTGGGAACAGACCGGGTCATAGCCGAAGGTCATGATGCTGGCGGTACGGCTCTGTTTTTCCCGGCTGGGGAGGAGGGCCGCCATGCCGCATTCGGGGGTCCCCTGGGTTTTACCTCCCCAGGGGAACAGCACCGAAGCCGCCCCAATGGAACCGTCGAATCGTTCCTGGAGGCCCCGGCGGCTCCCGCTACGAAGGGAATAGAGCTCCTGTTCCAACCGGTCCAGGAGGACCCCCGGGGGGAGTTTTTCTTTGGGACCCTCCGGCTCCGGGGGGCCTGCCGGTAAGACGCCGGAAAGGCGGACCTGAGCGGACCGGGGGGCGCCGTTGGAGGCGAGAAAGGACCGGGAAAGGTTCACCAGGGTTTTACCCTGCCAGGTCATGCGGAGCCGGGGATCCTCCCCGGGGATGTCTCCCCCGGGCCCCTCGGAGGCGGTAACCGCGGCGATGACCACCGCGTCGAGGTTCTCCTCCGCGGCCAGGCGGATGAATTCCTCCGTATCCGTGGCGGCGATGACCACCGCCATCCGTTCCTGGGATTCGGAGATGGCCAGTTCCGTACCGTCCAGGCCCGCGTATTTTTTCGGCACCTGGTCCAGGTCTATGTCCAGCCCCGGGGCGAGTTCCCCCACGGCCACCGCCACCCCTCCGGCGCCGAAATCGTTGCAGCGTTTGATGAGCCTGGTCACCCGGGGGCTGCGGAACAGGCGTTGGAGCTTTCGCTCCTCCACGGCGTTCCCCTTCTGGACCTCTGCCCCGGATTTATCCACCGATTCCCCGGTATGGGCCTTGGAAGAGCCGGTGGCCCCCCCGATGCCGTCCCGGCCGGTTTTCCCCCCCAGGAGGATAACCACATCCCCCTTTTGGGGAGCCTCCCGCCGCACCCAGCTCTGGGGAACCGCCCCGATAACCGCCCCCAGTTCCAGCCGTTTCGCGATAAAGCCGGGGTGGTAGAATTCCGCCACCACTCCGGTGTTGAGCCCTATCTGGTTGCCGTAGGAAGCATACCCCGCCGCGGCTTCCCGGGCTATCTTGACCTGGGGGAGCTTTCCCGGCAGGGTTTCGGCAAGGGGCCGCCGGGGATCAGCGCCCCCTGAAACCCGCAGGGCCTGGTAAACATAGGCCCGCCCCGAAAGGGGGTCCCGAATCGCCCCCCCCAGGCAGGTAGCGGCCCCCCCAAAGGGCTCTATTTCCGTGGGGTGGTTATGGGTTTCGTTTTTAAAGAGGAGCAGCCAGGGCTCGGAGGATCCGTCGCTGAATTCGGCAATAACCCGGATGGTACAGGCGTTGATCTCGGCGGATTCATCCAGATCCGAAAGGAGGCCCCGCTTTTTCAAGACCTTGGCCCCGATGGTGGCCATATCCATGAGGGTCCGTTTCTTTTCCGCCCCCGCCGCGCCGTAGACTTCTCTCCGGGCAGCCTCGTAAATTTTCCGGGCCCCTTCCAGGGCCGTCCCCGTTTCAACCTGTTCCAGGCCCCGTAATTCGGTGGTAAAGGTGGTGTGCCGGCAATGGTCGGACCAGTAGGTATCCAGGACCCGCAGTTCCGTCAGGGTTGGGTCCCGGCCCTGGGCGGCAAAATAGGCCCGGCAGAACCGAAGGTCATCCCCGGACATGGCAAGGCCGTATTGTTCCCGCAATTCCTCAATAAAAGCTCCCTCCGCTTCCTCCGTGTTAAAGTTCCGGGAAAATCCCTCGAGGACAGGCACCTCCCCTATTTCAGCCGGATCCGCTTCCAGGGAAGCGGGCATACGGTCCGGGGCCTCCCGGGAATCCACCGGGTTTATCAGGTAACGTTTTACCGCCTCCAGGGCCGCCTCGGGCAGGGGCTCCCCGGAACTTTCAAAAATATAGAACTCCGCGGTCCTCACCAGGGGTTTGACCCCCAAAACCAGCTCCGCGCATTGTTCCGCGGAGTCCGAACGCTGATCGTATTGACCCGGAACATATTCAATCCCGAAGAAACGGTCCGTTTTTTCCGCCGGTAGGCCGGTTCCATAGAAAACCCGGTCACATTGGGGTTCGGAAAAGACCATTTCTACGGCCCGGCAAAACTGTTCCTGCGAAAGACGGCTTACATCGTAACGGCGGAGTATCCGCAGCCGCTTTACGGCGCCAAGTTCGGGGTATTGGGCCCCCAAAAAATCGGCCAGTTCCGCTTGTAAACGTCGGGCTTCAATATCGAATCCTTCCATTTTTTCCACATAAACCCTTCTGATGGTACAATCCAAATCCGGCATGGGGACTCCTCGGTATGGTTTCTAAGTTGCTGTTACCGCCTACTGGATTATCCGCCAAAACAATGACATTGACAATATATGCCCACTTTGGGTACCATAAATCACGGTCCAATAGCTCAGGGGATAGAGCAACTGCCTCCTAAGCAGTAGGTCGGCCGTTCGATTCGGCCTTGGATCATTAAAAAGGGGGGAGCGACAGATACTATTCCACACCGAAATGCGCGATCATCAGCATAAGCGCTTCTTTGCTCAGATCACAATAATGGGAGGAATAATTATTAGAGGAATGGTAAGATTTTAAACTACCACTTATTATAAAGAATTATCTATACCGGCGAAGAGACTTGAACTCTTACATCCTCGCGGACAGTAGATTTTGAGGGCCGCCTACACATCAATCTTTACTGATAATTATATATCACATAAGGAATTAAGTCAATAACTATTGGTCTAAATTCATCATCATTGAGCTGTATTTTCTCATACCATTTCTCACAGATGTAGAAAATGGATGAGAAAATTAGATTTTACTCTATTGGCTTTCAGGACAGAACAATCCTGAAAGCTTACAGGGTAGAATCCCACGACAAATGCAGGTAGCTGTTCCAGTCATGAAGTAGCAGGAGGGTAAGAGGGTAAATTTGAGGGAATTTCAGTGGTTCCATAAAACATAAAAAACCATTGAGGTTACTTGCCGGCACTTTAGCCACAATATTCAGTGATTTATTATGACATATTATTGATAAATGTCATAATCGAAAATCAATATTGATATGGTTTGCTCAATCTCTAATCTGAAGTTTCTAGCCAAAAAGCCTACATTATGGTACAGTTATCATCAGAGGGGGTTAAATGACAAAAATTACCGTAGACAAGACGGAGATTTCCATGAATAGCATCTGGGAACAAATGTATAACCCCGATTTTAATTTCCTCGAATTCGAGGAAATTAAAAATATGACCAGTCTGAACCGTTTTATCATGTCGGTAAAGCAATGGACAAGGAGAGTCTATTTATGGAAGCAAACAAGCGGAATATAAACGACATTTTCAACAAAAATCGAATACTGGAAATACCCTTTTTCCAGCGTTCCTATGTATGGGATACTCCCCAATGGGAACGGTTTCTTAGCGACATGGAATTCGTTTCGTCCGATAATAAACCCTACTTTTTAGGTTCCATTATCCTTAAACAGCAGATGACATCCGCCCAACAAAGCGCCGGGGATGTACGAACACTCATAGACGGCCAACAACGCTTAACCACCCTGTGCATTTTTTTAAAAGTTCTCAGTCTCAAATTATCAACCCCCTACTATGACACCATATACCGTCTGGGTATGGATCAGGAAATTGCCCTGCTGCATAATCATAATGACGTGGACTCCTTCAACAAGGTATTAAATTTATCTTCTTTGGAAGATACAGGTAGTGATAATAAAATTCTAAAGGCCTATACCTATTTTAAAGAAAATATTAATGACTTGCTCATCAATCCCAAAATTCTTTTAGCCAATCTCATGTTCGTTCTTATCGAACTTGGCCCCGATGACGATGAACAAAAAATATTTGATACAATCAATTCCCTTGGAGTAACCCTTACCACCGCAGAACTATTAAAAAACTATTTCTTTCACCGTGATATAAAACTGTACAATGATAATTGGAAAGATGTTTTTGAAACCGATACCGCCCGTGAATATTGGGATATTCAAATATCCGCAGGCAGGGTTACCCGGAGCCTTTTGGATTTATTTTTTTATTCCTTCCTGCAAATAAAGATTCAAGACCCCGCATTTAACATCAATTCGGAGGACAAAAAAAAGTACAGCAAAGTTGAGGGCCTTTTCGATTCCTACAAGGAATTTATTCAAAAATGCAATATAAACCGTCTTACCCTTATTGCAGAAATTAACGAATATGCCCATTTATTCCGTGAAAATTTTGATATTAAAATCGTTGAAAAAGAACTGTCCGCTGAATTCGGGATAGAGCGAATTAACGCCTTAATATTCGGCCTGGAAAACACAACCCTTATTCCCTATGTCTTGTTTTTATTAAAGAACGTCAAGGATCCCAAAAAACTAAAGGAAGTATTCCAGTATTTGGAATCTTATGTGATACGGCGTATGATTTGCCATGAAAACAACCGGAACTACAATCAATTATTCGGTGAACGTTTTATTACCCAAAGGCTGTTAGATGTGGTTGCCATACGGAATTATATCGATACCCAGGAAGATAAAATCAATTTTATGCCCCTTGATGTATCCGTAACGGATGGCTTTAATCAATCAAAATTGACTAACAAACAAGCCGCCGGTATATTGTACCTATTAGAGACGAGAATTCGTAATCGACAGAAACATTCCACCGCTATGTTAGGCATGAATAGTTACAGCCTGGAACACATACTTCCCAAAAAATGGCGCAACCATTGGCCCTTATTTAAGACCGAAGCGGAAAACGCCGCCCGGGATCAAAAACTCCTTACTTTGGGCAACCTAACCATTATCACCGCTGCCTTGAATTCTTCCATAAGTGATGCTGTATGGGATATAAAGAAAAACGGCGACGGCAAAAACAAGGGCTTTTCCGTCTATGCCGCCGATTTAGCCACCTTCTCCCCCTATTTAAGCAATCAGTTTTAGGATGAGGCTGCCATTGAAACCAGGGCACAAGATCTAGCCAATTTAGCCATAGCGGAATGGCAAGCTTAACCCATTACAGGAATGATATAATGTCAACCAACCTGTCAAAATTACGGCGCCGGGAAGCCATTGATGAAATATTGGAAACCCATACGCCGGTATTAACAGAAAAAAAACTGTTTATTGACAATGGCGGACAAGGCGTAGTGTATTGCGGGGAAGATGAAGAAACTGTTCAAGAGTCCCCTGTGGATCATTTTGCTACAGGGGTTGCCAAATTCTTAAAACTTAGGGAAACCATAAGCAGCGATAAAGTACAGGCGAGCGCGTCGGCTATCGGCCCTGCGTATAAAACTCCTTCAATGCCGAAAATCATGGGCACTATAATTAAAAGCGGTAATAGGAATGCCCCTTGCCGTGATACCGATAATACTATACCCTGCTTTGCCTTTCCGGTTGCGGTAAAATAGTTGACCGAAAGCGGTTGTATGCCGTATACGCATACCATCATCATAAAAATACGCATATAGCGCACCGCAAAAGTAAAATAGGATTCATTACCGCCACCAAAAATGCTGACAATTTGACGCGGGAACAGTTGAAACGCCGCGAAAAAGACAAAACTGCCCGTAAGGGTAAAAACAAAGGCCTTTTTATAGGTTTCTTTTACCCGCCCATAATTTTTTGCGCCGATATTAAATCCAAAAATAGGTTGACACCCTTGAGCTAAACCTACCGCAAATGAACTTAATATTGTATTCAGTTTGGCAACAACCCCTGCTACTGCCAAAGGTATGTCGCTACCGAATACAGAAAGCGCACCGTAATGTTTTAATGTGTTGTTCATTACAATATTTACCGTTGTCATAATAATATGATTGATAAAATTAGCCACGCCAAGCCTGAGTATATTCTTGAAATATACCCATTTTATGTGAAGCATTTCCCGCTTTATGGTAACGGTCTTAAAACGAGGTAAGTACAAAACACAGATTATGCATGAAACAATCTGACTTGTGACAGTAGCCGCCGCCGCTCCCTGTATGCCCCAACCAAATATAAACATGAATAACCAGTCGAGAAATACGTTCAAAAGAGCGCCTGCGGTGGTGGCAAGCATTGAATAGGTCGGGCTGCCGTCTGAGCGAATGAGATAACTACTTGTTGAGGAAAAAAGAAGAAACGGCAAGCCGAATACCGTAATGCCAAGATATGAATAGGCTAATGGGAAAACAGTTTCTGTGGCGCCGCAAAACAATAGAACGGGTGTTTTGAATAGGAATATACCACAAAAAAGCAATATGCCCACAATGACTGCTACGGTGATTCCTGTTCCGGCAAACCGCACCGCTTCATCGTTTTTCTTTTCACCAATTTTAATATTGAAATTAGTCGCTGTTCCAACCCCAATTAAATGGGCAAGCGCAGAACAAAACGTTACCACCGGAAATTCAACATTAGTTGCCGCATTTCCCAACATTCCAATAACATTACCTATAAAGATTTGATCCGTAATATTGTAAGCCGCGGCAACCAGCATGCTGATAATAGACGGAACGGCATACTTTGCTATCAATGGCGGTATAGAGTCAACCCCCAGTGGATTTTGTTTTTTGTTTTCCTGATTCATGATTCACTCCCTTTTATATTGTTTATGAGAAGAATAAGGCTCATTTAATTACAAATGACGCGTCCTTATGACTCAAATTTCAGCGCTCCAACCTTACAATGACGAATGCAATGTCCGCATTTAACGCACAGATTTCTATTAAAGTTCCATATTCTATTAATCTGATCAACAGCAATAGCTTCTTTTTTGCATATTTCTCCGCAGATTCCACAAAAAACACATATTTCAAAATTACAGACAAGTTCTTCTTCGTTTTTACTGTACCCGCTGTTTTCACCGATACTTTTTTCATGATGCCTTTCATGAAAGTGTTTTCTATGATGTTTCTTTTCATCCATTATCCAATTCTCCTTTTCAAATTTATACCGCTGGTTTTCTATGTTCCCACAATCCGATCATAAAATAAATTCCGCCTATTATAAATGGTATAAAACTGGCAAAAACATCGCCTAACCAGAAACCCATAATACCCATTTTAAATGTAATACCTAACATAATTGCCAGGAAGACTCTGCCTATTATTCCATCGGTTACGCCAATGATAAAGGCAAGTATCGCATTCCCTATACCGTTAATAAATGCCATCATTGCGGACCGCAGGGCAAAAGCTGTAAAATTCATTACCGCGATAATTATATAAATATGAGATGTTTCAAGTACCACGGGGTTCCGGTCAAATAGACCAAAAACTCCTTCCGGAAAAAGTATAATTATAAATGATAAAGTAGTAGTAAAAACAAGGCCGCATAATATACTGATACCTACTATCCGTTTTATCCTTTCTGTTTTCACGGCGCCGAAATTCTGTCCTATCATAGAACTACCGGCTGTTGCCAAAGCCTGGGTTACAACACTGGCACAGAATCCAATTTTACTTCCTATAGCATTGATCGCAGACATTATCAGACCGTAAGAATTAATAAAGGAATTGACAAAAAATTTTGAAAAAACAACTACTGAATGCTGCAAGGCCATAGGCAGGCCAAGTTGAATCAAACGAACAAGCGTCGGCCCGTCAATAATAAAACTCCGTGGTTTAAAATCAAATCCGAAAAATTCCCGCTGGTAATACAGATAAATAAAAGATGTAATAAAGCTTATTGACTGCCCAATTACGGTGGCCAGAGCGGCACCCCATGGACCAAGTCCTAAACCAACAACAAAAACCATGTCAAGAATAAGATTAAGACAGGCGGCAACGGCAATGAATACAAAAGGTCGTTTTGAATCCCCCATACCGCGTAATATGGCTGATAGTATATTATAGCCGAAAATAAAAAACATTCCGTAAAAGCAAACGGTACTGTATGCCCGGGCGCCTTCAACGGCTTCGGAAGGAACATGTATCGCGTCAATCAAGATATCCCGGTACATAAGCCCAAATATTGTTATTAGAAAAGAAAGTAATAATAAAAATGAAAACATGGTTCCGATGGTTTTCTTCATACCATCATAATTGCCCCGGCCTATATGCTGAGATATCATGATCTGTCCAGCAGAAGAAAAACCCATGCAGATTGTCGTTCCGATATTCATAATGTCACCGCCGGAAGATACGGCCGTAAGTCCCGCACTGCCGACAAACTGCCCCACCACTACCATGTCTACCATGTTATAGACTGTCTGCAGGAGATTGGACAGCATAAGGGGCCAGGAAAATATCAGAAGCTGTGTTAATACGCTGCCATTTGTAAAATCCGTTATAAACCTTTTTTTGGGCATTATTCTCTTTAAACCGATTCTTCCCGCTTTTCCGTAGCGGCGGCCATCAATAAAAACGCAAGCGCCAATATATATCTTCGGTTAAATGTATCAATCGCCGGTGCTGACATCAGTTTAAATACCAAAGCAGTTATGGCGTAGGAGCTTGCAACTATGCCAATCACCGCGGACGGTGCATTCAGGGAATCCGCATATAACGGCAAAATGCTGTTTGACATCGCCTGGCCCAGATATAGTAGCATATTTGCGATAAAAATACTGATAAACGTTAAATTCCATATTTTTACAGGTTTCAATTCATGTTCTGTGGCCGCCGCCGAATGAACCGGGGTACTCATTGTAACTCCTTTTTTTCAGGTTTCCGTTATCCGGTAATAAGGCCGCCATTAACATCAATGATGGCGCCATTAACAAACGAAGATTCTTCACTGGCCAGGAAGCATACTGCTCCGGCCACATCTTCGGGAACGCCTAGACGTCCCAGGGGCGTTCTGGACAGAACAGAAGTTCTTTTTTCTTCGGTCATGACATCATATTCTGGAACATCCTGTTCTATGGGACCGATAACTACGCTGTTTACCGTAATGCCCTTTGGTCCCAGTTCTTTTGCCATTGCGGAAGTCAATGAAAGCAAGCCTCCCCGGGCAGCTGCAAAGGACGGACAAAAATCATAACCTCCGTTTCTGCCTTCGCAGGTGGTCAGATTAATTACCCTCGGCGCTTTACTTTTTTTGAGATACGGAAGAGCCAGTTTAGTATTAAAAAATGCTCCTTCCAGAACTTCCATGGAATGATACCAGAAGGTCTTGTCCGTTTCTTCCATGTTTTTGCGCTCGTGGCCCATTGATCCGTTAACCACAACATCTATCGAACCGAATTTATCACAAATCCATTTCAGAACATCTAGCTGAGTTATACCTTCGGCATAAGTCCCTTTATTATGCGGCGCTTCGGGATTTTGTGCAAATCCGATTATATGGTCTTTACATTCATTGCCAAGTTTTGCAACCGCTCCCTGGGCTTTTGCGTGGGTTCCGCTCATAATACCGACATTCATGCCGAATTTAACTGCTAACCGGATAATCGCCAGTCCGTTATTACCAGCGCCTCCGGTAATAATCATAGTTCTGCCTTTTAATGTAAACATTTTGTGCCTCCTGATAAAAACCAAACCAAGTATCAAGATTTTAATTTTTTCTTTGATTAAACAGCCATTCTTTTATACCCGGCAGATCATAACCCAGGCGCCATGTATTTCTATGGCTTCCTCTTAACGGATTTCCATTTAGATCCATGCTGCCTGTCCCAGTTTTTATTTTCAAATAATAGATATTGGAATTCTGAGCAAGCATGTCACTTATTTCCCTGCCCTGAAGTTCAGGACTGGCAATGCCGTCAATCTTGCCGCGTACTACGTTTGTTCCAATACGTTCCCAGGCATCCGCGGCGGCATCCATCCACTTTGTTGCCATGGCATCATCTTCTGAATTCAAAATGAAGAGCTTGGCATCTTTAAGCGCCATTAATTGTTCCGTTCCCCATTGTCCGGCAATACAGTAAGCGGCGGCAAACAGATCCGGATCTTGTATCATCATAATCATTGAACACATACATCCCATTGATTGTCCCGTAGAATACAAACGGTTGGAATCAATTGGGTATTTGGTTGCAAGGTTTTTTACCAAATTTGTCGTTCCGCCCACAATGTTTTCCCAATATTCCCAGTAATCGTTTATGAATCTATCCTCAAATATCATGGTTACAACAAAACATGGATGTTCGGATTGCCACTCTTCCGAAGCCCAAATAATACCGCCGTTCCCCTGGAGCAATACAGTTTCCCAATCTTTGCTTGTAGCTCCCGCATCGGGCATGAAAAGCACAAGCGGATATTTAATGGAGGTATCGCCCTCTACATAACCCTTTGGCTTGAAAAGATTATAATGAAGGACAGTTTTCCATTTAGGATCGGTATAGAAATGATTATCCTCAAATTCCTCGCGGATTAAATATTTCTTCGAGCTATTACCCATAATTCCGCTGTTTGGCCTGGTTAAAATAGGCGATTCACTCTTTGGGAATATGGTCCCGTCGACAGCCCTGATGTCATCTAGTTGTCTAACTACCGCGTCATCCTTTGCAATGTAGTCGATTGCCCTGCCGTCCGTTGCCAGGGCATCCTCAAGAAGAGGGTGTTGAATCTCCAAATCCAGGACAATATAGCGGCCGGGTTTGTTTTCTGTTGTCTTGGCGACTTTTGAGTTGGTATGAACCGCAATAATTTTCCTGCCTTTTACCTCGAAATCTTCTATGTCGGCGCTTTCCGGGTTAATTTCCTTTTCATATTCACAAACAACATTGGTAACTTTTTGTCCGTCACCGAAGATTTCACTTATGGTGAAAACTGCCTTAATGCCCGCCTGGTCGCTGTAGATTGGGGATACAACAGCGGATTCCGACCTTCCCGAGGCCGCCGCCGGGAAAGATGAAATAACAAAAATGCCAGACAGAATTAAAAATACCTTCCTTGCAAACTTACACATGCTAGACTCCTTCATAAATGATAACCGTCAAAGACGGCTGTTGTCTTTGACAACCTATATAAAACGCCCGTTTTGACTGATCCATGTATCAACGTAATCAAAGGTTATCTTTTGGGTGTCCCCTGATTTTTCATAACGCATGGATGGAGTAAAAAGGTGGCTTGCCCCTTCAACAAAGACCAGCGTTTTGTCCCCGGATTCGGCGATTTCATAAATGGTCTCAGACGCCAGGTATTCCCAACTGCCCGTCATCCCCATAATTAACAGCGGTACCGTAACTCCCCTGATATTTCCCGGAGGGCAATTCCAAGCCGATGACCAGTCTATGCCATACACTGAATCTTCGTTGTACCCATAGTCTTCCGTTGTCCTGACTGCGTATGAATTAAGATAATTCAATACCGTGGTAATAAGCGCTCCTCTGTGATACGAACCGGTCAATGATTCGTTATTCTCAGGCTTCCGTACCGAACGGATAATTTCCGTGGAAACACCGCCGTCAACCTTTAACAGAGGCCAGGCCTTTTTTGTATGCGACATTAATCTCGTATCCTGGGCATAGAGTTTGTTATTTAAGAATCCTTGTTCAGCCCCAGGAACAATAAATGGTTCATCATCGGTAAATTTCCCTTTCCCGCTTTTTATTACTTCAAGCCGTTCTAAAGCTTTTTTAATCAGGCGCTTATTACGCGCACCTTGCGCTTTCTGAAATTTCCTGATAAATTCACCGCTATAGAAAGAGCCTTCCGGGTTGAATCCGTTTGCGGGATTCCATAGATTCAATTCCTGATTAATATGGAGTCCGCTTTCTTCATCTATAACCGCTGGATCCAGACTGAATAAAGACATGGCGGCAATTCCGAAATTTGAATCAAGCAGCATAATGCCGTCTGCAGGAGGAAAATCGTCTTCAAAATCAGGAAAGGGAATTAATTTTTCCGGACCCTGAAATATTTTTATGCCGTTTTCGGCGATACATTGATACGCCGACATTAAGGTGCCGCCGCCGGAATGGCCCATGAGTATCACTGTTGATACCCCTGGATCGTCACGCATCCTCAAAACCGCAGTTTTTAATTCATATATCTTCTGATCAAGGCTCGCCGTTTTGTCAGAAACATTGGTACACAAAACTTTATAACCACGCTCCGCCATTTCCCGGCCCATGGGAAACACAAGATAATCCGCGTCGGAATGCATTATTATAATGGCAATACCACTTTTTTCAGAAAACACTTGGGGCTCATGGAGTACAGAATTAATGTTCTGTCCCAAGCGGATAAAGGTTTGGCGGATCTCCATATTAATTCTCCTTGCCGACGTCGGCAATTTCTTCACAGCGGCAGCAGGATACAAAATGCCCGCTGGCCAATTCTCTTAAGGCCTGGGGTCCACGGCACTGCCTTTGTACGTAAGGACAGCGTTTGGCAAAACGGCATCCCGGCTTGGGATTTATCGGCGAAGTCAGCTCACCCTGAAGGACTATTCGCTTTTTATTTTCGCAACTCTTAACTGTCGGTATAGCGGAAAGCAAAGCCTTTGTATACGGATGAAGCGGGTTTTTGAATAAATCTTTTGTGGGACTGGTTTCCACAAGCTGTCCCAGATACATCACCGAAATATTTGTTGAAATGTGCCGCACCACCGCCATATTATGGGTAATAAACATATAGGTAAGGCCGTATTTTTCCTGAAGATCCATAAGCAGATTAAGTATTTGGGCCTGAATTGAAACATCCAGGGCCGATACGGGCTCGTCGCAGACGACGAACTTGGGATTAAGCGCCAATGCCCGCCCTATGCCCACCCGTTGACGTCTGCCTCCGTCAAGTTCATGGGGAAAAGCGAGGCGTATCCTTTCGTCAATGCCGACCATTTGCATGAGGTTATCAACCTTTTCGTTAATCTCGCGCCGGTTAAAACGCTTTGACAAAACCAGTGGTTCTTTCAGGGTTTGTTCAACGGTCATACGGGGATTGAGCGACGAATAGGGATCCTGAAAAATAATCTGTGCCATTTCCCGCAGTTTCCGTAAACTTGTCCGATCCTTAAGTCCGGTTATCTCGGCGCCGTCAAACTTGATACTGCCTTCGTCACTGTCAAGTAGGCGAACGAGGATCCGGCCCAGGGTTGATTTTCCGCAGCCCGATTCACCGACCACTCCCATGGTTTCGCCCTGTTTAAGGGCCATGGTTATATCATCCACCGCATGCAGGCTGCCCCGGTGGGTTTCAAAACATTTTTTAAGATTTTTGATTTCTACAAGATTAGGCATTTTTCACCTCCAGAGGGGAACTTCGGCCTTCGGCCTCGGCGGGAGTTTCCGGTTCCTGTGCAGCATCTGCCGCTTTACAGCATCCGCAGAAATGGTTTTCGCTGATCCGGGAAAGCGGATATTTTGTGTTTTCACATTCCGGGGAAACCAGAGGACAGCGGGGGGCAAAACAGCATCCTCCGGGGAGATTTACCGGATTGGGAGGAAGACCTTCAATATTTGCCAGGCGCTTTACATCGGCGTTCATGTCGGGGATGGCGCCGAACAATCCTTTTGTATACGGATGTACCGGTTGATCGAACAGTTCCTGCTGAGTTCCGTATTCCACAATTTCTCCTGCGTAAATTACCGCCACCGTATCCGCCGCTTCGGCAACAATACCAAGGTCATGGGTTACAAGGATCATAGCGGTATTATTTTTATCTCTCAAATCAAGCATCATATCAAGAATCTGGGCCTGTATGGTAACATCAAGAGCGGTGGTCGGTTCATCCGCAAGCAACAGCTCGGGATTGCATGCCAGAGCCATGGCGATAATAACCCGCTGCTTCATTCCGCCTGAAAACTGATGGGGATATTCATTGTACCGCTCCGCCGTTATGCCTACCATTTGCAGCATTTCTATTGTCCGTCTGCGAACCTCCCCTTTTGAAAGGTCATTATGTATTCTAATCACTTCAGCTATCTGATCGCCTATCTTCATGTTCGGGTTAAGAGCAGTCATGGGATCCTGGAATACCATGGCTATCCTTGCTCCCCGTACCTTGCGCATCTCGGGTATGGATAATTGCAGCAAATCCTTCCCTTCCAGGAAAATACTACCGCCGGAAATTTTCGCCGCGTGATCCGGCAGTATTCTTAGAATAGATTTTGCAATGGTTGTTTTTCCCGCCCCTGTCTCTCCGACCAGGGCCAGGGTCTTTCCCCGTTCCAGGCTGAAAGACACGCCGTTAACCGCATGTATGACTTCTCCGGCGGATGTATATTGCACCATCAGGTCTTTGACTTCCAGGAAGACATTCTCCGTGTCTGACATTATCTTTATCTCCCTAATCCTTGAGCCTGGGATCCAGGGCGTCCCGAAGCCCGTCGCCGAACATGTTAAGTCCCAGAACAGTGGCGCCTATGGCCAGACCGGGGAATATCAAAAGGTAGGGATATCGCCTGAGATAAATCTTGGCGCCCGAAAGCATGGCGCCCCATTCGGGCGTAGGCGGCTGAATACCCAGGCCAAGGTAGCTTAATGATGCGGTCATCAGTATGGTACCTGCGACGCCCATGGTGGCCGATACAATGAGCGGAGCAAAACTGTTCGGTAAAACATACCGTAGGATCTGACGGAAGGTGCTGCACCCTATGGCGTTTGCGGCTTCCACATATTCCAAATCCCGAACTCGCAGGATTGATGCCCTCATCTGCCGGGCGTAATCAGGTATCTGGGCAATGGATAATGCCATGATAGTTTTGTCAAAACCGGTACCCAAGGCAGTGGCGATGACAATCGAAAGCAGCAGTATCGGTATTGACTGGAATATGTCCAGAAACCGCATGATGATATTGTCCGTGTCTCCGCCGAAAAAGCCCGCTATGGCGCCCACGGCAACCCCGAAAAAGAGACCCACCAGAGTAGCTATAAAACCCACAGCCAGGGAATATCGGCCGCCATAAATAATCCGCGTGAATAAATCCCGTCCCATCTCATCGGTTCCGAACCAGTGCTTAAAACTCGGCCCCTGAAACCGTTCCTGAAGGCTCAGTTTTGCGTATTCATAAGGACTGATATAGGGCGCAAAAACCGCAAGGATGGCAAGAAGTAAGAATATACCGAGCCCTATCATCGCTGATCGGTTCCGGCGCAGTCTGAGCATTGCGGCGCCGAATTCACTCTGCCTTTTTTTCGTTTTTGGGATATCAACAGCATGTACTATAGCAGCCCTGTTACGCATTTGCCCGGATCTCCTTCCTTATCCCTTGGTGTCCGTGGTATCCGCGGCGCCCGTGCCGGTGACGACGGCCACTTTGACTCATATACTGGGCTTTGATCTTAGGATCGACAAAAGCGTATATCAGATCAACCAGGAGCATAACTGCGGAGAACGTGATCGCTAGGAAAAGCACACAGCCCTGGACCACCGGGTAGTCCCGGTTGCTTATGGCGTTTACGAGGTAGGTGCCGAGCCCGGGAATTGAGAATACCGTCTCTATAACCACCGAACCGCCGAAGATGCCCGCCAGCCTGGAACCGGCAATAGCGACCACCGGTATCAGGGCGTTGGGCAGGGCATGTTTATAAATCACATCATGTTCCGACACGCCCTTGGCCCGGGCGGTGGTTATGTAATCGCTTCTGATTACTTCCAGCATGCTGGAACGGGACTGCCGGGCCAGGGCAGCCAGGCCCCCGAAGGATAGGGCAAGCCAGGGCAGGATATACCCCGTCCATTGAACAATACCCGATGCAGGCAGTATACCCAGCTTGAGGGCAAACAGGATTACCAGCATGAGGGCAAGCCAAAATTCGGGCACCGAAATACCCAATATGGCAATCAGCATACATATCCTGTCGGCCCAGCCGTTCTGATTCACCGCCGCTTTTATCCCTAAGGGAATACCTACAAGAAGTGACAGGGCTATAGAAACAAAGCCGACCAAAAAAGTTTTTGGAATCCGGTTGATGATTTCATCGGTTATTTTAATACCCGTAAGATAGGATCTGCCGAAGTCAAACCTGAGGAACACATCCCTCATGTAGCGGAGCAGTCTGGTGAGGTAGGGATCATTCAAACCCAGCTCGGCCCGTTTTACCGCCAGTTCCGCTTCTGCGGCGCCGGGACCGAGTATAAGCTGGGCCGGGTCGCCGGGAACAAAATACATTATGGTGAAGATAAATACGCAGACCCCCAATATAATGGGTATCAGCCATAGACATCTTTTCAGGATATATCGGCCCATTATTTTCCCCCGGTTCCCTTTAGCCTTTATTCATTCCACACGAATTTACAGCCCGCAGTAAACAGGCTGCCGGCCCGGTGATTCATATATTCCACAACAATATCAGTACTGACCGACTGGGACATCTGGTTAAAAAGCCCTCTGGCGTAGGCCTGGTCTTTTAGGTATTGGTGGAAGGCATTGACCGTTTCGGGACTGTAAGTTGCGATATTGTCCGCCCCGGCAATCATTTCCTGGAATTTTGGATCACGCACAGCGATAAATCCCTGCTTGCCGCCCCTGAAAGTCCTGGCGTCAAATTTATCCCGCCACTGGGTCGGGAGGGGGCCGCTCCAGCTTGTCTGATCAAACATGATATCCCACTGGGCTTCATCGTATTTGTACCCATTAAAGAGGGCGTTATCATATGTAAGGATTTCCGATTTGATTCCCACTTCCGTGAGGAAACCCTGGAGGATGAGCGCCATGGCGCCGTGCATCGGGTTTCCGCTGACCATTATCCTCACTGTCTGGCCTTGATATTTTGACTGAGCCAGACACTGTTTGGCGTAGTTAAGATCGTAATCAAAATAATTCTCCGTATCCCATTGCTTTTGATAGTCAACGATCAGGGAGTTGCCAAAAGTTTTGGCAATAACGGCCCTGCCGCCTACAACGCCGTCCACCAGGCCCTGCATATCCATGCTGTGCATAACCGCCTTGCGGAGATTGAGATCATTCGCGAAAACGCTGGACGGACTCTGGTTCAGGTACATAAACTGGGTTTCAAGGTTTTCAAATTCCCAAACCTTGAAACCCTTTGAAGAAGAACCGCCCGGAGCAAAACGTTCAGCTTCCATGGCGCTCAGGTTATACACCATATCAACAGCGCCGGTTTCGAGAGCTATGGCAAGCTGGGCGGCGTCCCTGATGATAATAAAATCGATGATATCAACATTTTGAGCCGCATAGATATTGCACAACTCCGGTTTCTGCCAGTAATTTTCGTTTTTTTCCAGTCTAAGGGAAGTTCCCTGTACCCAATTGGTAAGCTTATATGCGCCGGTGAACACCGGCTTGACACCGAATTCAGCCCCGGCATCTTCATATGCTTTCTGGGTATACAATCCGATTGCATTGGCTACCTGATCAAATATGCCTACCATGGCATCGGTAAGCTTTATGGTAAAAGTATAATCAGTGTCTTTGCTTACGCTGCTATAGAACGAAGTGGAATTGAACCCTTCCCTTTTAGCCCGTTCATAACAGAATACCGCATCATCGGCGGTGAAATGATTTCCCGCTGAATCGTAAATGTAATCGAAAATCTCAACATGCCAGGTAAGGTTGTCGCTTTCCACAGTCCAGCTTTTTGCGATCTGGGATATCAGCTTACCGCCGACACGTTCAACAAGACATTCTCTGAGCATATACATTGTCATATCAAGACCAAAAATACCCCCGAAAGCCGCCGGGTCAAAAGTCCCGGGATCATCGCCCAGAGCAACGGTCACAAAGGTCTTGCCGTCCGCCGTCAGGTGCTTTGAATAGTCAATCCTGCCCGATTCCACAGCCCCACTTTGCGCCGCAGAAGCCGCTTCTTTCTTGTTGCATCCTGTGAACAGGACTGCCGCAAAAATCAACAGTGTTACTGCTAAAAGTAACTTTTTCATCGTATCCTCCATACCATGTAAAAAATAAAAAAACTATCTCTTCAGCTTTGAATACATTCAAAGCGGGATTCCCCCTAGCAGTTTGTTGCGCTGAAGCAGCCCCGACAATCGGGATTTCTTGCATAAATATACAAAACATCCACAAGTGCAACAGGCTGCTAGTCCGCATCTATAGGCTGGTCTTTGTACTCCGCATACAAGTCAGGCAGGAAGGTGTTAAGATGCTCCCATTCAATGAGCGTGTGTATCACTACTTTTTTAAGATACTCCAGGCTGCACTTTGTCTTTTCGTCCCTCACCAGTTTGCCATTTACAGGCCGCCAGCCTATCCATTCCCTGCTTCTGGTTTCAACACCGCCGGAAGGGCAGGGGCGGGAATAGGCCAGACAGAGGTGTGTTCCAGGTTCATCAAAGGTCTCAAAAGACCCTTTGCCGGTTACGGAGCAGCCTGCGGCCTTTAATTCGTCCAGACGCTCTTTGGTCAACCCGTATTCCATTAAGTCAAACTGATGCCGTATGGTGTCGTACTTCCGGTCGCCTTCGCCGAGATCCAGGCTTTCGGTAGTATGTATGCCCAGAGAACCGTCGATCCAGTTTATATAATAATGATCAAAATGATCCGCAGGGTTCCAGATTTTGTACCGGAGGTTTCCATGGCCGGGTATCATTCCTTTTGAACGGAGGTTCCTCCAGTTCCGGTACCACCTTTCCATTTCGTCTGTGATATGGGACGGACGTACCCGGTAGGTTGCAACATAGCCAGAGCCGTCTTCAAACATACAGTACCCCAATTCCACCTTGTCATAACCAGTGGGCTTTAGGAGGTCAAGAAAATTTTCAGGCCTTATGGCATCTGCCGGGTCCATGGGGTTTTCTTCGTTGATAATCTGCATTTCCTCCTCTTCGGGATAATGCATCGGATAGTTATAGTAATACTTGGCCAGGGGCATTGCCTTTTCTTCGGGATAAAGTTCCTGCCTTTTGGTCACTATCATTTCATTCATATAAATTTCCTCTCTAAAATCGCTGCCTATATACTAGCAAAAATCGTGCCAAGTTATGGAAAATTGAATGCGAATTTTATAATTTGTTATAATATAAGGAATTAACAAAAATTGAAAAAAATCAAATTTTAATAAATTCTAATATAATATAATGTTATTTATAATTAATTATAGTATAATATAATTCAATTAAGAGGTTTTATGATGAACAAACACAAAAAAATCATTGTTTTCGGATTTTTGGGCTTTGACCGTGACACCGGACGGGGTGGCGTAGATCGCTGGCGTTCCAGTATCTCCATGTTTGAACACCCCGAGTTCCCAATTGACGTCTTTCATGTAATATGCCCTTCAGTTTCTCCGGAATTTGATGCCTCCCGCCTGGTAAACGAAGTATTATATGATATAGCCTGGTTGTCGCCGACTACAGACCTCAAATCCCACATCGTTGACTTTAAAACCCCCTGGGATTTCAAAGAAGTGTACGGAAAAATCTTCAATTTTTGTGAAAACTTTACCTTCGAGCCCGAAACGGAAGATTACTTTTTCCATATCTCCGTGGGGACCCATGTACAACAAATCTGTGTATACCTGCTTACCGAATCGCGGCGCTTCCCCGGAAAGATCCTCCAAACCTATGACTTTGATCCATACCGCAAAAATAAACGGCCCGGGTATGTGATTCTGGATCCCCACGAAGTGCCGGTTTCTATACGGGAGCGGAAAAAAAGGGAAGAACAAAACAGCATAGTTATTCTGAAATCCGGCTTTACAAGCGTCAATGATACCTACAATGGCATCATTGAGGATATCCGCCAGGCGGCGGAAAATTCCCGGGAGACCATATTGCTCTTGGGCGAAACGGGAACCGGGAAATCCGTCGAAGCCCGCAGAATTTATGAAGTGAAAAAAAATGAGTACCATGTCCGCGGGAAGTTCATAGAAATTAACTGCGCCACCATCTCCGGCTCTCTGGCAGTCGCCACGCTCTTCGGGTATAAAAAGGGCGACTATTCCGGGGCGGTGCATGATCAGGCTGGCCTTTTGCAGCAGGCCGACGGGGGTATGCTCTTTCTTGATGAAATAGGAGAACTGTCTTTGGAAGTCCAGGCCATGTTGCTTCAGGCCATTGAGACCCGGTGTTTTAAAATATTCGGCATTCACGAGGAAATCAAAGTTGATTTTCAGATGGTCTGCGGCACCAACCGCAACTTGGACCGGGAGGTTTCCCTGCGGCACTTTCGGGAGGATCTGTTGGCCAGGATAAAATTCTGGAGTTTTACCCTGCCCCCGCTCCGCAAACGCCTTGACGATATACCTGCTCTGGTAGATTTTTTTATTGATGAATGGTCACTGGAAAACAACAACCTCAATATTACGTTTGAAAACAACGCCCTGAAAAGCTGGCTCGAATTTGCAGCTACCCCCGAGGCGCTTTGGGCAGGGAATCTCCGGGAACTGAATCATTCGGTAAAAAAAATGTGTTACTACGCACACTCCGGCGATGATGTCATTACCGCTGATATTGTGCAAAAAGAGATACATGAACTGCGGCGCTCCTGGAGAACTCGGGCAGGCAGGAACAAGCCGCCGAACCCGGGAGGAGTTCCACCCCTGCATGAAACGGAAACGCTCATCCCAAAGACGTTGCTGCTTCATCTTCATGCGGCGGACAGATTGGCGCTAGAAAAAATAATAAAAATATGCCGCCGTGGCGGATCATTACGCGATGCCGGGTACAGACTTTTTGCAGTTCCTTCGGATACAAAAGAGAAAAATTATTCTGATCTGGCACGGAAGTTTCTCGACAGTTGCTGCGTCAAATTTCCGGGCAGCCGTTTTGCCCTGGAACCGGGCAAAGGGTTGGTGTGGAAAACCCCCTAATATATCACCCTGCTCCTGGGAGGCCGGTGTCCCGCTGTTCCCGGATTCAGTGCTTACAGCGTGTCCGGGGAATCCAGCATAGCCGGAAGTCGCATGGAGGTTTCCAGGTATCCCAGCCTGCGTTTTTTACATTGATGTCCAAAAGGGCAATCCCCGCATCCTCTTCCACCCGGAATCCCCTGATAGATATGGGATCATGTTTGGAGAGCCCCGCTTCGTCGGCGATGGAACCCCGGACCACTTGCTTTACCAGATAGGAGGGAGAAAGGGTCTTCCCAACGGTAGGGGCCAGGATAAGGCCGAAGATGGGGCCACCATTCGTTCCCGGTTGTCCTTCTTTGCGAGGGGAACATCCGGCCGGGGGACGGTCATGATGATCCGCCGTTCATTGTCGGAGGTTTGCAGGGCGACCAATTCTCCGGGCCGGCCGGAGAAGAGCGCGTCCTGCAGGGCAGGGATCAACGCGCCTTGGGGCGCGCTGATTTCCATATTATTGATAGTCTTGATATAGCTCCCCTCTTTAACCTGCTGCTCCGCCGCAGGGGTCACGGGCGCCACATAGACGATTTCCGCCCCCGAAAGGGTTTCACTCACCATAAGGCCCAGCCAGGGACGCTGCACCTTTCCCCCCGCGATCATCGTCGGCAGGGCCACCGCCAGACGTTCCGCGGGAACAGCGAAGTTAAGGCCCGGATACTGTTCTATACCGGCAAAGACGATCCCTACCAGCCGCCCCTCCATATCGACCATTGGCCCCCGGGTGTGAACATCCGCTCAAAAGCAGACCCAGGCTTAGTGATGCGGTGCATACCGGCAACATACCGGGGAAACCGTGTTTTCGTAAAACCGTCTTCATGGTAATAGACCTCCGTGAGAAAGATATAGGGAAACCCCGGCCGGGCTCCGTCCCGGTAGAATTGTTGAGAAAAACGATAATGAATTAGGGAAGATAAGTATTATGCGAGAGCAAAATGTCGAATTTACTATCCCGATACGGTATTATTTTTTTCATAATTAGAGTCTGTTATTATAAACAAACGCCCCTGTCTTTGTGTCAACACACCGCATCACGTCACCAGCAATTCTCAGTTTAGAAATTTTTCATGTTGAAAATAACGATTTTATCGGTTTCATCTTAATTGTTGCCGTCTTTTTAATGCAGAGAATGAATTTCTGAAAACTCAAAATTTTCCTATTTTGAGTGGGTTTTGGTTAATACTTCGCGTACTTTTCATAGTTTCCAGAGACCTGGACTTTACCCCGTTAGGTAGACACCATTAAGCGACTCTCCCTGAGTTAACCATATCAGGCGCCATATAGTCAAGTGCCGAATGAAGCCG
>NZ_JAJQRC010000016.1:0-58823 GCF_046533115.1 Treponema sp. TIM-1 | reverse complement strand
CGAGTTCCCCTGCCTTCGCCCGCCGTTCCCGTATCGTCCGTCGTTCCCCCGCGCTTCGGCGGGTCTTGGGGGAGGCAATACCGGCCGCTTTCAGTAGAGCGGACAGGGTGGTATAGCTGATTTGTATCTGCTCGCGTTCCTCCAGCAGTTCTCTAAAGTGGGTAAAATTCGCTTGCTGGTATGGCTCGCTCTTTTTCAAGGCGAGTATCTTTTTCCGTATCCCTTCGTCAGTCGTGTTTGCGGGGTGTCTCCCGGCGTTCCCATGAATGACCGCTCCATCACCTTGTTCCCTCACCGCTTTTTTCAGGCTCTTTACCCATCGGGTACTCATACCGAGTTTCCTGGCCACCTGCGTTACCGTGTAGGCCCCGTCTATCGCGCCCTTAATTACCGTCAGTCGGGCAAGCTCTTTCGTGCTCATCATATACTTCATCCTCCTATCTTACCCGAGGGGGGTGAACGTTTCCCTCGTTACTATAGGGGGTGAACTTATCACTTATTAACGACAACACATTGACAAACAGCAAAAATAGGGCTAAAGAGTAAGCTGGGGTATTTATGGAGCCGCTCCTGAGCATCAATGACCTTGAAGTACAGTTTTATACCCTGGAGGGTATCCATCAGGCGGTCCGGGGTCTGTCTCTTAACTTGGAGAAGGGAGATACCCTCGGGCTGGTGGGGGAAAGCGGCAGCGGGAAAAGTGTAACCGCCCTGAGCTTGATGCGGCTCATCCCCAGTCCGCCGGGAAAGATCCTGGGGGGCCGGATCACCTTTGACGGCCGGGATATCCTGATCCTGCCGGAGGAGGAGATCCGCCAAATCCGGGGCAACGAGATCGCCATGATCTTTCAGGAGCCCATGACCTCCCTTAACCCCATCCACCCCTGCGGCAAACAGATCATGGAGCCCCTGATCCTCCATTTGGGCCTGAGCAAAAAGGAAGCGGAGGAACGGGCCCGGGAGCTGATGACCATGGTGGGTATCCCTTCCCCCAAACAGCGCTTAAAGGAGTATCCCCACCAGCTTTCCGGGGGGATGCGGCAGCGGGTGATGATCGCCATGGCCCTGGCCTGTAAACCCAAGCTGTTGATAGCCGACGAACCCACCACCGCCCTGGATGTAACCATCCAGGCCCAGATTCTGGAGCTGATGAAGGAACTGCGTCAGGAGATCAATTCCGCCATCATCCTGATTACCCATGATCTGGGGGTGGTGGCCGAGATGTGCAGCCATGTGGCGGTGATGTATGCCGGGCAAATCGTGGAAACCTGTTCGGTGGCCGAATTGTTCAAGGGGCCCCTGCATCCCTATTCCGCCGGGCTCCTTTTTTCCATCCCGGTGATCTCCAAAACCCGGGAACGGCTCTTTGCCATCGAAGGTTCCGTGCCGAGTCCCTTTGCCATGCCCCCGGGCTGCGCCTTTTCCCCCCGGTGTAAATACGCCCGGGAGGAATGTAACGGAAGCCAGCCCCCCCTGGTTCCGGTGGGGGAAGATCACCTGGTCCGCTGCCTATTCCCGCAGACGGCAGTATAGGTTTAACCGAGTAGAGGACGGTTTATGGAAAAAACACGTACATCCGATGATGTCCTGGTCCGGGCTGAGGGGATCCGCAAATATTTCCCCCTGAAAGAGGGGCGTCCCTGGAGCAAACAGTATGTTAAGGCCGTGGACGATGTGAGTTTTGATATACGCCGGGGGGAAACCTTTGGGCTGGTGGGGGAAAGCGGCTGCGGTAAAAGCACCCTGGGGCGGGTATTGGTTTCCCTCTACCCCCTTAACGGGGGGAAGGTGTATTTTGACGGTCAGAATTTGACCGCCCTGCCGCGGCGAAGGCTGAAAAATTTCCGGAAAAAGATGCAGTTTATCTTTCAGGACCCCAGTGCTTCGCTGAACCCCCGGATCACCGTGGGCAACATACTCCTGGAACCCTTCCGTATTCACCGGGTTGGTACCCATGCGGAACAACGGCAAAAAATCGCCTTTCTCCTGGACCGGGTGGGGCTTTCCTCCTACCATCTTTCCCGCTACCCCCATGAGCTTTCCGGGGGGCAGAAACAGCGGGTGGGTATTGCCCGGGCCCTGGCCTTGAACCCGGAACTTATTGTCTGTGATGAGGCGGTTTCCGCCCTGGATGTTTCTATCCAGGCCCAGGTTATCAACCTGCTCTCGGATCTGCAGCGGGAATTTTCCCTGACCTATCTTTTTATCTCCCATAATCTGAGTGTGGTCCACCATGTGAGTAACCGGATCGGGGTCATGTACCTGGGGAAGCTGGTGGAGGTGGGAAGTCAGAACGATATTTACGACAATGCCCAACACCCCTACACCGAAGCCCTCTATTCGGCGATCCCCGGCAACGGCGTCAACCGGATCATCCTGCGGGGGGACGTCCCCTCCCATTCCAACCCGCCGTCAGGCTGCCGCTTCCACACCCGCTGTCCCCGGGCCGAAGACCGGTGTAAGACCCAGGACCCGCCCCTCCTCGATATGGGGAACAGCCACCTGGTAGCCTGCCACCGGGTAACGCATGTTACACAGGAAGCATAGGATTAACCACGAACCACTCGAACACCCCGAACTTTTGCTTCGATATTCCGGAATTTATACCTGAATTCTTTTCTTTGTTCGTGCGGTTTGTGTGGTTCGTGGTTTTTCTGTCTTTTGTTGAAACTGAAAATTGCTGAACCAGGTACGAGGTTTCCGGTGAAAATCGTTAATTCGTTGTAATACAAACAATTAGCGCAATGCAATTTTCTCTTTACCGCTGCGAAATTACGTTTTGATACCTTCCGTTTGTAAAAGTTTGCGTTTTATGGTAATGCCGCCTGCATATCCGGTAAGATTGCCATTTTTGCCTATCACCCGGTGACAGGGAATTAGAATAGAAATGGGATTATGCCCTACGGCGTTACCGATTGCCCGTGCGGACGTATGACGGTCTTTATTTTCCCGTTCAAATTGTTTTGCAATTTCCCCATAGGTTGTTGTTTGACCATACGGTATGTTACCCAGGAGCTTCCATATTGATTTTTGAAAGGGACTTCCTTGAGGCATAAGCGGCAGCATAAAATCAGGTTCTTTGCCTGAAAAATACACGGCAAGCCATTTTTCAACCTTTTCAAATAGGGGCAGATCTTGTTCCAGAACATCTTTTCCCAATGTTTTGGAAAAATATTTTTGCCCTTCAATCCAAAGTCCGGAAACATTTTTTCCGTCGCTTGATACGGTAAGCATTCCCACCGGCGATTTTATGCTATGAATGTATTCCATGATTATTTTCCTTTCTGTATTTTGACGGCGATGAATTCATATTTCTCCGAAAAAAAGAATAAAACGCGGATAAACTTTGAAAACCGACACTATACGCAATAGCTATAATGGTATCATCGGTATTTATCAGTTTTTTTCTGGCTTCTGCAAGTCTCAGATTGTCATAATATTTTTTAGGTGTAACGCCATAATATTCTTTAAAAATATGTATCATACGACGATAGGTTACGCCAATCTGCGCCATCTTCATGGTCAAAACTTTTTGCTGCGCATAATGATCGTCCAGCAACAATTTTATTTTTTCGGCAATTTCTTGTATGGGGTGATATTCCAAAAGATCGGGCCGGCATCGTTTGCAGGGATGGTATCCCGCCTGTTCCGCCTGCTTCAAATTTTCAAAATACACCATATTCTTTTTAAGGGGTATTTTTGATTTACAGGAAGGCCGGCAAAATATTTTTGTTGATGTTACTCCATAGAAAAATAAACCATCATAGCGTTCATCATTGCTTACTACGGCTTCCCGTTTTTGATCATCGGTCATCTATTAGAAAGCTCCTTGTATACTCACCAATATAGCATATCATTTAGAAAATGTTCTTCCTTTTTTTGAATATTCAATTTTTGTAATGCCCGCCTTCAATAACGGAGTACAGCAAAAACAGGGGAGATAGAGCGAAAATATCGCGGGAAGAAACCAACGCACACCAATCCACGCCTAACTGCCGGCTGCACCGGCACTTAGATCTCTTTGCGGAGTTTGGGGTCCAAAAGGTCCCGCATGCCGTCACCGATAAAGTTGGCCCCCATGGACATGGTGAGGATCCCCAGGCCGGGGAAAACCGCAATCCACCAGTTGGTAAGGGCGGCGGCGCCGTCGGATACCATGGCCCCCCATTCCGGGGTCGGCGGGGGGGAGCCCAGCCCTAAAAAGCTCAGGCCCGAAAAGAGGAGGATCGCGTTGCCAAAGTCTACGGTGGCCAATACGATGATGGCCCCAATACTGTTCGGTAAAATCTCTTTAAAGAAGATCCGGAAGGAGGAGGCCCCCAGGGATTTTGAGGCTTCCACATACTCGTTGGAACGCACCTGGATGACCATGCTCCGCATGACCCGGGCGTAATTGGGCCACCAGACGATGACCATGGCCAGGAGGGTATGAAAGAGGCTGGGCCCCAGGGCGGTGGAAATCACCATGGCCAGGATGATGGTGGGAAAGGACTGGACCAATTCGCAGAGGCGCATCATAATTTCGTCCACCAGGCCCCCGGCAAAACCCGCGGCTCCGCCGTAGACAATGCCCACCAGGGAGGCGAAGATGATCGTCAGGACCCCGCCCTCAATGGAAATGCGGCTGCCCCAAATAACCCGGCTCAGGACATCCCGGCCCAGGCTGTCGGTGCCGCAGAGGTGTTCCCGGCAGGGCTTGGCGAAGCGGGCGGTCATATCCTGGGCCAGGGGTTCGTAGGGGGCGATGAGGGGGGCGATAAGGGCGATGGCCACCCAGAAAAGGCATACGGTAAGACCCACGGCGAATAGTTTGTTTTGCCGCATCAAACGCCACATTTACTGGTACCTCACCCGGGGATCCATAATTCCGTACAAAAGGTCGATTACCAGGTTGATGATCACATAGTTCAGGGCGATGAGGAGGGATACCCCCACAATGGCGGGGAAATCCAGGTTTTGGGCGGATTGATAGGCATATTGCCCTATACCGGGCCAGGCAAAAATGGTTTCCACCAGAACCATGCCGCTGAGCAGATTTCCAAACCCCACCCCAATAACCGTTATCACCGGAATCAGGGCATTACCCAGGGCGTGGCTGCCGATCACCGCCCGTTCCCCCAAACCCTTGGCCCGGGCGGTACGGATATAGTCCTGGGAGAGGATCTCCAGCAGGTTGGAACGGGTGGTACGGGTGATAAGCCCCATGGTAAACATCCCCAGGCAGATGCCGGGGAGTACCAAATGGCTCAGGGCGTCCAGAAACAGGGGAAAATTCCCCATGGCCAGGGCATCGATGGTAAAAAACCCTGTCCAATAAACCGGCGCGGCCGCCCGGGCGGCGATCCGGCCCGGCCCGGGGGCTATCCCCAGGCCCAGGTAAAAGACAAAAAGCAGGATCAGGGCGAACCAGAAGGAAGGGACCGATACCCCAAAAACAGAGAGCCCCCGGAGCAGATGATCCGTCAGGGTATTTCGCTTAATCGCGGAAATGACCCCAAAGGACATCCCAAAAACCACCGCAAAGACGATGCCGAAACAGGCCAGCTCCACAGTGGCGGGATAATACCGGACCAGATCATCAAATACCGGGCGCTGGGTACGGATGGATACCCCCAGGTCCCCCCGGAGCAGGTTTTTTAAATAGGTAAGGTATTGCACATACAGGGGCTTATCCAGCCCCCATTTTGCGCGGAAGGCCGCCACCATTTCTTCATTCGCCAGATTGCGCTGACTTAAATTGGCGACCACAGGATCGCTGGGTACCGCGTGGGACAGTAAGAAGACAATCAGGGAGATGCCGATCATCAAAAAGAAGAGGAATACCAGCCTCCTTACCAGATAACGCAGCATGCCAAAAAATCCTACTCCGCGATTCTTTTCAGATCCAGCAGATACAGTTCAAGATAATCCGCCCCAGTCAAGCCGGTTCTTACCGCATACTGGCTGGTATGCTGGAGGAGCATGGCAAAGGGGGTGTCTTCGATCATGGCCTGCTGAATTTGGGTAAAAAGCTCCACCCGTTTGGCGGTGTCAATCTCCGTGGCAGCCTGTTTTCCCAGGGCGGCCAGGGCGGGGTTCTGATCCGCGGTCCAGTTGGCCCGGAGCCCGACGCTGTTGCCGGGGAGGAAGGCGAGCTGACTGTTGTTATCGGGATAATCCGGGCTCCAGTACCAGAGCCCCAGGGGCTGCTGACCGGTTCGGTAGGTTTCCAAAGAGATGGTTACATTTTCGGGGACCAGCTCCGTGGTGATGCCGATGGCGGCGAGGTCGTTTTGGAGTTTTTGCGCCAGGGTAACCAGTTCCACCCCCACCACCGTATTGGTAGGCACGTAGAGCTTGGTGCTAAATCCGTCGGCATAGCCCGCTGCCGCCAGCAGGGCCTTGGCTTCCGCAACCTTGGGGTAGCCCGTAATATCCCCGGAGGGCAGGGAGCCCAGGAGACCCACGGGGAAGGGCGCCAGGGGGGTAGTCATGCCGGGACCGGCAAAGGCCTGGATTCCTCCGTAATCCAGGGCCAGGCGGATCGCCACCTGAACCCGGGGATCCGCCACGGGACCGCCGATTGCCGGGTCCCGGTTCATCAGGAGGAAGCTCGTGGTCAGGGATTGGGCATCCAGGATGGTGATCTCCGGAACCCCCACGATCTCCTTCACCTGCTCCGCACTGAGGTTAAAGGCAATATCCGCATCCCCGGCCCGGAGCATCATCAACTGGGTATTGGAATCCATCACGGTGCTGATGGTGATCCGGTCATAGTAGGGCGCCGGCCCCCAATAGTTGGGGTTCCGGGCCAGGACCACCTCAACCTTGGGGGTATAGGTCTCGATCTGGTAGGGCCCCGAACCCACGCTATGGGTATCCAGCCAGGTTTTGGCGGTATCCGTGACATCGGCGTCCGGGGCATTGGTCGCCCCCTGTTCGGCCGCGGCTTTGCTGTCCAGGATGGAGAAGAATACAAAGGTAAGCTCAATGGGGAAGGAGGGGTTTGTCTCTTTTAAACGGACGATCACCGTGGAATCGTCCGGAGCCTCGATACCGGTGATCCCCTCCGCCATAAACGCGGCGTTGCCCTTGAGGTTAATCGCCCGCTCAAAACTCCACTTTACATCCGCGGAGCTAAGGGGGTTGCCGCTGACAAATCGTATGTTGGGGCGTAGCTTAAAGGTATAGGTCAGGCCGTCGGCGGATATTTCATAGCTCTCCGCCGCCGCGGGGACCAGGTTATCCAGGCTACCCTGAAATTCAAAGAGGTTGTCATAACAGGCGTGGATAACGGTGGACCCATAGGGTTCATAGGCAATACCGGGGTCAAAACTCTCGTAATCGGGGTTAGCGGCAATGATGAGGTGCTTTTCCCCGGTACCGGAACTTACTTCCCCTTCATCGGCGGGTTTGCCCTTACAGGCGGACAGGCTTGCCAAAAGCAGCGCTAAAAACAAAAATACCATTTTTTTCATATTGATTGATGTCTCCTTTATTTGGGGTGATTCGTGCAGGGTTTTACCCCTGCGGTGATTATACAATAGTATACTTTTCTTATTATATTCAAGGGTAATTTTTGCATAAATACCGGGAAATTTGCATGTTTTTTGTATAAATATTTACTCCTATCCGTAAGCCGGTCCCGCGGAATACCGGGACATTCGGGAACTTGACATCTTTTTGTTTTCTTAGCATGGTTACGGTATGCATGTTTGTCCTCCAGGTGTAAATAATGCCCTCCCCGCGGAATACCGAAATGTGGCGGAAGCCTTGTTCCCTCCCCAGGGATTTCCCCCGGGACAGGGACCGGCCATACCCGCCGCCGAGGAGTTTGCCGAAATATTGGGTATCGGCGCTGATTATAAACGCATCCTGAATACCCAATTCGGCAAAACCATACATCAGCTGCTAAGACATTTTCAGAACAACCTGGATCTCCTTATCCAGAAGACCTGGGTTGAAAAGTCCGATGAGATCCGTAAAGAAAAACTGTTAGACCGGCTTCCGGGTTTTATCGCCGGGATAGAAGCGGGGGATTACCCTAAGGCCCTTAAAGATTTCGGCACTATCCTGGAAGAATTGGCCTATCTCTTTTTTGGCGCCCAGAGTCATAAGGATGATTTTACCGAATATACCTTCCGTATTGATTCCCAGATGGGCCTTTTTTGGTGGTATGGAGGACAGATAGGCTGTCTTGACAAGGCTTCGGACCGCGAATGTTTACGGGCCGTATTATTGATAGGGATATGTTATTTAACTAATTTTTAAGAGGGAGACTTTTCAAAACAAGTAATTTTGAAAAAAACCACCCGTCAATTTCCATATCTTATGCTATGGCGGACCGAGGAGTACGTAATGGAAACAAAACCTGAGTATGAAAAAGACCCTTCGGGTTCTTCCGATTTTATCAGTGAATTCATCAAAGAGGACCTTAAAAACGGCCGCTTTACCTACGTACATACCCGGTTTCCCCCGGAGCCCAATGGGTGGCTCCATATCGGCCATTGCAAGGCCATGGCGCTGGATTTTACCATGGCGGAGCAATTTGGGGGAAAGTGCAACCTCCGTTTTGACGATACCAACCCGGAGAAAGAGGACCTCTCCTACGTGGAGGCCATCAAACGGGATATCAAATGGCTGGGTTTTGATTGGGAAGACCGGGAATACTATGCCTCGGATTATTACGGCTACCTCTACGATCTTGCGGTGAAGATCATCAAAAAGGGCAAGGCCTATGTGGATGATCTTTCCGAGGAGGAGATCAGCGAATACCGGGGTACCGCGGTGGCGGATAAAAATAACATCACCGAAACACCCCCGGGAAGGAACAGCCCCTGGCGGGACCGGCCGGTGGAGGAGAACCTGGACCTTTTTGCCCGGATGCGGGCCGGGGAATTTGCCGACGGCGCCAAGACCCTGCGGGCCAAGATCGACATGACCAGCCCGAATCTGCTTTTACGGGACCCGGTGATGTACCGGATTCGCCGGGACACCCATTACCGGACGGGGAATTCCTGGTGTATCTACCCCATGTACGACTTTCAGCACCCCCTGTCGGATGCCAAGGAGGGGATCACCCATTCCCTCTGTTCCCTGGAATACGAGATCCACCGGCCCCTCTATGAATGGTTTATCCGGGAGGCGGAGGTATTCCCCAGCAGGCAGATCGAATTTGCCCGGCTCAATCTGACCTATACGGTCTTGTCCAAGCGCTGGCTCCTCCGGCTGGTCCAGGAAAAATACGTCTCCGGCTGGGACGATCCCCGCATGCCCACCCTGGCGGGGCTGCGCCGGCGGGGCTATACCCCCACGGCTATCCGGAGCTTTATCTCCCAGATTGGGATCGCCAAAACCGACAGCATGGTGGACATCGCCTTTCTGGAATACTGCCTGCGGGAGGATCTGAACAAACATTCCCCCCGGGTCATGGCGGTACTGCGGCCCCTGAAGCTCATCATCGAAAACTGGGAGCCCGGCAAGGTGGAGGAACTTGAGGCGGTGAACAACCCCGAGGATGAATCCATGGGGAAGCGGGCCATCTCCTTTTCCGGGGAACTCTGGATAGAGGAGGATGATTTTGAGGAAACGCCTCCTCCCAAATACCACCGGCTTTTTCCGGGTAATTCGGTCCGGCTCCGGTACGCCTACATTGTTACCTGTACGGGCTTTGATAAGGACCCGGCCACGGGGAAGATCACCGCGGTCCGCTGTACCTACGACCAGGCCACCCGGGGGGGGAACGCGCCGGACAACCGCAAGGTGAAAGGTACCATACACTGGGTTTCCGCGGCAAACGCCGTTCCCCTGGAAGTACGGATCTACGATCACCTCTTTGCCAAGGAGCGGCCCATGGAGATTCCCCCCGAGGGGAATTTTTTGGACAACCTCAACCCCCATTCCCTGGAAATAATTTCCGGGGCCTATGGCGAACCCTGCCTGGCTGATGCCGCCGGGGAGGATAGGTTCCAGTTTGAACGGCTGGGCTACTTTGTAAAGGATATGACCGCCCTTCAGGAAACCGGCCCGGCCGGACCAGGTCCCGATGACCGGGCTAAACCGGTCTTCAACAAGACCGTGGGGCTTCGGGACACCTGGGCGAAAATACAGGGAAAGCAGACGGCCCTTTAGCCAGGGGCGGTTAAACATCTCGTAGCTTGGGGCTAAAAATATCGGTAAAACCACGAAGGCGCAGAAGGGAGAAGAGTGAGGAATGAGGAATGACACTTTCTAACTCCTCTCTCCTCTCTTAATCTTCTTACTTCTTCGCCTTCTTCGCCTTTGTGGTTAAATTCTTACTATTGTTCGTGATGTTCGTGTCGTTCGTGGTTAATCCTATTCTTCCTGCATAACATGACTTATTTAGTCTAATCAGCGTACCAAATTCAAATTTGGGATTTTTTTAAAAAAATTACACTAAAGCTCAAAATTTAAGTATATTATAAGAACAGGGCTAAAATTCGAATGGATTTTTGCCCTACCCAAGCGGCCCGGTGCCGTCTAAGGAGCCTCGCATGGGGTTCCGTGGGGATGACGTAAGTATCCCCGATGAAAAGCCCGATGGGGTTTTCAAAACAAGGAGTCCGGTATGGAACCGAATGTACCCTCAGAAGACGGACAGAAGGGTCCGCCTAAAAACAATCCCAGCATAGTTCATTTTTTCATTATCGGTATTGTGGTTACCTTTGTCATTAACATGGCCGTCACCAACATGAGGACCGATAGAAAGGTACAAATCGAATACGGCCAGTTTATTCAACTGGTTGAAGACGGGGCGGTAAAGCAGGTGCGGATTGAGACCGAGCAGATCGCCCTTACCCTCACGGAAGGGGCGAATCAAGACCGGGTAGCCCAAATCCTCCAAAGCAATCCCGAAACTTCGCACAGCCTGGGGAGCCTGGTCTATTACACCGGCCGTCTGGATGATCCGGGGCTGACCCAGCGGCTTATCGACAAAGGGGTGGCCTTTTATAAACCCATAATCCAATCCAACCCCATTCTGGATTTTATCTCCAGTTGGGTTTTTCCCCTCCTCATTTTTTACGTGGTTTATTATTTTATTACCCGGAATTTTTCCAAACATCTGGGCGGCGGTATCGGCGGCATGATGAATGTGGGAAAGTCCAAGGCAAAGTATTACGATATGAAAAAAAATACCGGGGTTTCCTTTAATGATGTGGCGGGGCAGGATGAGGCCAAAGAGAGCCTTACCGAATTGGTAGATTTTCTGCACAGCCCGGAAAGATACCGGGAGATCGGCGCCAAGCAGCCCAAGGGGGCGCTCCTGGTGGGGCCCCCGGGAACCGGGAAGACCCTCCTGGCCAAGGCCGTGGCCGGGGAGGCCAAGGTTCCCTTTTTCTCCCTTTCCGGATCGGAATTTGTAGAGATGTTTGTGGGGGTAGGGGCCAGCCGGGTCCGGGACCTCTTTGCGGAGGCCGCCAAACACGCTCCCTGCATTATTTTTATCGATGAAATTGACGCTATCGGCAAGAGCCGGGATAATCATCTGGGGGGAAATGATGAACGGGAACAGACCCTGAATCAACTCCTGGCGGAAATGGACGGCTTTGATTCCTCCAAGGGGGTCCTGATCCTGGCCGCCACCAACCGGCCGGAGATCCTCGACAAGGCCCTGCTCCGGCCCGGCCGGTTTGACCGCCGGATCGTGGTGGAAACCCCGGACCTTCCCGGCCGGGAGGCGATCCTGGCGGTCCACGCCAAAAAGGTCATCCTGGGGCCGGATGTGAAGCTCCGGGAGATAAGCCTGGCCACCAGCGGCGCCACCGGGGCGGACCTGGCCAACATGGTGAACGAGGCGGCCCTGCGGGCGGTGCGGCTGGGCCGGACCGAGGTGCTTCAGGAGGACCTGATGGAGGCGGTGGAAGTGGTCATCGCCGGAAAGGAAAAGAAGGACCGGATCCTCAACCCCCAGGAGAAACGGATGGTCGCCTTCCACGAGACCGGTCATGCCCTGGCTTCGGCGCTGCAATCGGACCGGCGTTCCCCGGATGTCTCGCCGGTACAGAAGATCACCATTGTTCCCCGTACCATGGGGGCCCTGGGCTATACCATGAATATGCCCGAGGAGGAACGGTACCTGATGACCAGGTCGGAACTCCTCGCCCGGATCACCACCCTCCTCGCGGGCCGGGCGGCGGAGGAAATTGAGTTCGGCGAGGTAAGTACCGGCGCTGCCAACGACATAGAGCGGGCCACCAAGCTCGCCCGGAGTATGGTAACCCAATACGGTATGAGTGATAAATTCGGCATGATGGCCCTGGAGAGCGTACAAAATCCGTACCTGGACGGCCGCAGCATATCCCTGGTGTCGGAAGCCACCGGCGCCGACGTGGATAAGGAAGTGGCCCGGATCCTCGATGAATGTCACCAAAAAGCGCTGACCCTGCTCCGGCAAAATCAGGAAAAACTCGCCGAGATCGCCGCCTTCCTCATAGAGCGGGAGACCATCAGCGGCATCCAATTTATGGAGATCCTCCGGGGACGAAAGACCGCCTGATAAAACAGAGACATGGAAACGGGGAGGGAAGGCGGTAAGCGCCGGGCAGCAGGAGTGGAATAAATACATTGTCGTGGTGACCTCTCTTGGGGAGGAGGTAGGGGCGTCATCGGTGCTGGAACTGTACCGTGCGCGGTGGCAAATAGAACTGGCGTTTAAGCGGTTGAAAAGCCTGTTTGGATACAACCAGCTACCGATGAAGGTGGCGGGAAGCATCTATACATGGTTTTATGGGAAGCTGCTGTTGGCGGCACTGTGTGAGACGCTGGTAAATGCCGGACGCTTTTCCCCCCGGAAGCGGAACGGAGGAAGGGGGGTATCCGGCGGAGTATGAACGGTTGAGTTTGTGGCGGGAATTGTCTATCGCCCGCATACTGGTAACGGGGATGCTGCTTGAGACGTTCGGGCCGATACAGGTGAGTACCTGTATTCGTAAGTTGTCACAGGCATGCGCCGACTCGAAGAGGAAGAGGAAACCCCAGCTTTGTGTTTTTAGCTCCTCCTAAGTAAACGCATATGGTGCCTGACACCCGTAAGAAATTCACCCAAAGGCAAATAGGCGCAAAAAGGACGGAATTACTTCATTTTCCCTGTTTTTGACTTCCTTCTTCGCCTTTGTGGTCGAATTCTCTTTCTTCAGTAACAGGCATATTAGTGATACTAGGGGAAGCGGCCTCAGATAAAATGGCGGAGGCTTTTTTCTGCCTGAAAACCGCTGGTCTTGGCCAGGGCGTAGGAGGCAAAGGACATGATCATCACATCCAGGAAGGTTCCCACCGCGATCAGATAAAACGCCAGGGGCTTGAGGATCAGGTATCCCGCTTCAAAGCCCCGGCCATACCCCAGGGACAAAATGGCTAAAGCGGTATATGCCCCATTCCCGGGATGTTGAAACAGGGCAAAGGAGATAAGGAGGGCCCGGATTCCTATGGAAAAAACATCCGTCAGGGTAATGCCCAGGCTGGAATAGGATCTGATGATCACGATAAAGGCAACGGTCGCCACCATGGCGCTTCCTGCCCGGCCAAAAACGGCAAACAGGGTCACCGTGACGGTATTGGATCGCCTGCGGGCCCCCAGGTTTTCCTTGGCGTGCCGCAGCATTACCGGCAGGGTAAAATTAATATCCCCGGAAAAAAAGGCGGCCAGGGCCGGTCCCAGGGAACCGTATACCGCCACCAGGGGATTGGTTTTGGGTTTCAGGAAAAAGAGAAACAGGGGCAGGATGATAAAGCCGAGTATCCCGCTTAACAGCCCCAAAAGGACAATTATATCCCGAAACATAGTGGTCTGCAGGACCTCCTGGTACTGTATGGCCCAATAGGCGCTGAGGGCGATGATCAGCAGCCCCAGAATCTCGGAAAAAAAGGACGCCACATGGTAAAATATACGGGAAAGGGCATCCACCAGGGCTATAACCGGCTTGGTATAATTGCGGTCATAGGAAAGCCCGATGGCAAAGAAAAAAACAGCCACCGCCATGGGAAGCAGAAATACCCCTTCGTTTATCAGGGCGGAAAATACATTGGAAGGAAATAACTCCATCACACTTTCGGGAAGATACAGGGATACGGCCTCTAACTGCTCCTCCACCAGGATCGGAATCCGGTCCGGGGGAAAAGTCAGGGTAACGATGATGCCCGCGGCAATAACAAAGATACCACTCCCAATCATCACTAAAAAAGAAGAAAAAAAGAGCTTCCAAAACTGACCGTCCTGCTGTAATTCATAGAGGGCGATGGTCAGGGAAAAGATCAGCATAGGGGCCAAGGTATAACGGCCGACCCGGATAGATAGGGCCTCCAGCCAGACAAAAACATTCCGAATATTTTCGTTATCATGGGGCAATAAAAAGCCCAGACCCATGCCCAACAGGGCTCCCAGCAAAAATTTCATCCAGATCTTCATGCAATGAGCATACTTTATGCTTTTCCCCTCGTCAATGACAAGAATATGTCATATAATAAGATTTCTATGAAAGTACTCCTCCATAGCTGCTGTGCCCCCTGTTCGGTAAATTGTGTGGAAAACCTCCTGGGCGAAGGGGTTACGCCGGTATTATTCTGGTATAACCCCAATATTCACCCTGTTACCGAGTACCGGAGCAGAAAAGAGACCCTGATCGGCTTTGCCGGGGACCGGAATTTGGACCTTATCATAGCGGATGAATACGGTCTGCGGCCCTTTATTCAGGGAATTTATCCTGATTTTGACCGGCGATGCGCCTTTTGCTACCGTCTGCGGCTGGAAAAAACCGTCCGTTACGGGGCGGAACAGGGTTTTACCTGCTTCAGCACCACCCTGCTCATCAGCCCCTACCAGGACCACGACCTTATCCGGGAAACCGCCCAGGCCCTGGCAGTACAATACGGGATGACCTTTGTTTACCGGGATTGGCGGCCCCTGTTCCGTCAGGGCCGGGAAACCGCCCGGAACCTGGGTCTCTATATGCAAAAATACTGCGGCTGCATCTTCAGCGAGGAAGATCGGTACGCCGGCTCCAACCGGTAATTGGGCTGATAGGGAATTAAGAGAGGAGGGAGGAGTTAGGAGAGAGGCGTGAGGAAGAACGAACCACTCCTCATTCCTAACTCCTAACTCTTTATTTCTCTGTGGGACCGTTTTAAGTCCGGAGAACCGGCGCTATTTTGCGACTGCTTTTTTTACCACCGTTCCGATGCCCACGCAGCCCAGGATGATGAGGGTGCCTCCCACCAGGGTTTCGGCCATCCAGATCAGGGGCAGCGGCAGCTTCGCAAGGAGTTCCGGTACGGTGTCGGATTTATATCCGAGGGTGCCCGCCAAAAAGAACAGAAAAGCGAAGGAGTTAAAAAATTTTGGCAGAACACCGAGCAGCAGTACGATAAGCCCCACAAAGATCAAAACAAAGACCACCACACCGGCAAAGCGGGCCGCCTCCCCAAAGAGCGGCAGCCAGATCAGGGGTATAAAAACGAGATTGAGAAGCAGGCAGCTCAATTCCCCGAGGGCGCCGCCCAATACGATATGGCCGGTTTTCTCCCGCTCCTGTTCGGCAAGAAAAAATGAAACCATGCAGAGCATGACCGGCCATGCCGGAAGTTTAAGCACAAAACACAGCACCTCGGCGATGGCAATCAGGGGTAACAGCAGGGCGCAGGTCAACAGATTCCCTTTGTTAAAAATCTTTTCCATAAAATAATCCTCCAGTAGTTCGTGATGATAGGAAAGCGGGGGCCATACCCCAGGGCTTGCCGGGGTTCGTCATTAAATTGCTGTCCAGCCGCCGTCGACGGAGAGCAGTTGGCCCGTGGTATAGCTGGATGCGTCGGAGGCAAAATAGATGACGGCGCCATCCAATTCCCCTGCGTTACCCGGGCGGCCCATGGGACAATAGGTTTTAACGACATTGATAAAATTGGGATTGCTCATGACGGCGTCGGTCATTTCCGAGGCGAAATACGCCGGGCCGATAGCGTTAACGGTGATGTTGTATTTTGCCCACTCGGTCGCCAGGGCTTTGGTCAGCAGCAATACGCCGCCTTTTGAGGTGCAATAGGCGTTTAAGGTGCTGGTGGCCATGGCCACGCTGCTGTGGATGGAACCGATATTGATGATCTTGCCGTACTTTTGTTCGATCATAACTTTGCCGACTTCCCGGGCGACAAAATACACGCTGTTCAGGTTGGTATCGATGACCGCGTTCCAGTCATCGTCGGACTGGGATTCGGCGGGATTTGACCGGGCAGTACCCGCGTTATTCACCAAAATGTCGATCCGGCCGTAATGTTCTTTGACCTTGGCGACCACCGCCTTTATTTCGTCATTTTTCAATACATCGCATTTAAGGGCAAGACAGCGCACCCCGAGCCCTTCAATAACTTTCTTGACTTCATCAAGCCGTTCCTGCCTTCTGGCCAGTATGGCCAGATTCGCACCCTGAGCTGCCAGGGCCTTTGCAAATTGAACGCCCAGTCCCGAGGAAGCGCCGGTTACCACCGCTACCTTACCTTTTAAATCAAAAATACCCATATTTTTCCTTCCTTATGGTGTAAAATATAATAAGTTAATATATACTAACTTATTTGCAACCTTGTCAACCCGCATACGTGACCGTAAACGGGCATCCCCCCTCTTTTCACTTCTTACGCGCTCCCTACAACTCCTGTCTCCTCCCGCAATTTAAAAGTAACTCACCTTTATCCGCTTTCCCATTTCTTTTAAACATGCTGCGAGTTCGTCAATTAAACGCATCTTGATACTGAACGAAATGGGCAGGTTCGGATTTTGATGGGCCGGATTAACGGCCTTGCCCACATAAAAATTAATGTCCGTGGCTTCCTCAAAGAGGAGCCGGGCAATTTCAGAGGCCCCGTCTCTTCCGGCACTCCATTGGACATAAGCGCCGCTGCCTTCGATATAATCCCGGGCGTATTCCAGCACCTTGTGGATGGTGAGGATCCCCTCGGTAACCAGGTCCACCCCGCTGATTTTCGCGGTGGGGGGAATCTCCGGGTCGCTATGAAGCGGAAGCCCCGTCTCCAGGGGCTTTCCCAAAAATTTCGCCGCCAGCGCCGACGTGGTTCCCCCGCAGATTATGTGTTTTCCTTCCTTGGAAAAAAAGAGGCTCATCATTTTGGGAACATCCGCGGGGCTCACGGGAGGTCCGATAAGCAGGTTGATGGGCCGCCGCTGCCGGATCTTCATGGTGCAGATCGTGGTATCGTCGCCGGGCTCACCGCCGTAGAGGGAATAACATTTGTCCAGCAATAGGGAGCTTAAGGTTTTGGCGGTATACTCCCGGTTATAGACCCCTTCCACAAAGGTTATGATGTTTTCCCGCCGCCAGCCCAGGTTGAGGCTCCGGCCCACCCCGGCGTAGACGGCCCCGTCGCTCATGGCGATAAGGGTGTCGTCTTCCTCCAATTTGATTCGGGTTTTGTAAATGGTTTTCTGTCCGGAGGAAGGGCCGCCGGAGCTTGTATCGCCGCCGATGGTTTGAACGGTTTTGGGATACTCGAAATTTTTTCCCTGCCGGAGCAGGATCACCGGGGGGTTGTCGTACTGGATAATCTCCGCGTCATGGTTATCCGCAATACGGATGACGGTAAAGGTGGAATAGGCGATCTGCCGCTCCTTGCAGACGGGCAGGGTAGCGGCGATGGTTTCCACACAGTCCTCCACGGTAAGGGAATTGGCCATCATGGTGGAGATAATTTTGGCGGTCAGCGTGGAGAGGATATTGGCCTTCACCCCGCTCCCCAGACCATCGGCCAGGACCATCACCGTCAGTTTTTCTTCCGGGGATACAATTTCCACATGATCGCCGCAGAGTTGTTCGCCGTACTTGTTGAAATTCACAAAACCCATATCAGTACAAAGCTCATTCACCGGTAAGGCCCTCCTTGAGTTTGGTTAAGGCAACCCTGGTTTCCGCCGTGGTCTCCCCCAGGAGGGAGGCGATCTCCTGTACCGTCCGCATTTGTTTTTCAATCACCCTATCGGCGATCTCCATGGTCTTGCGGTTAAATTCTTCCTTTGCCGCTTTTCGGGCCGCCTCATCGGTAACATCCCGCATGATGCCGATGATAATGTGGTAGCTCTTGTCGTAGATAATGGTCTGGTCGATATACTTTTTATAATCCGCCAGGTATACCCGCTGGTTGTAGATGTTTTTTTCCTGCCGGCACACTTCGATAAACGGCATGGGGTCCAAAACCCGGACCACCTGATCCCCCAATATGTCCGGAGGGCTTATGTTGAGAAGCCGGCAGGCAGCGGCGTTTATCTGCTGAACCTCCAGGACCTCGTTAAGCACCACAATCCCGTTGGGGGTATTGGTAATGATGTTCTCGGAAAAAGATTCGGCCCGCTCTTTCAGATAGGGAAGGCACATGGTTAACGTCGCTTTGCCTTCCAGCACCGCCAGGGCTTTTTCCCGGCAGGTATTATAACCGCAGCTTCCGCAGTTTAATTCATGCTCCGGTTTTGTCTTTCCCAATTTGCGGAGCACCTCCTCAATGGCCCCCGCGCCCAGATGGATCCGGCGCGGCGAAAGGGAAACGAATTTTTTATCCAGGGTTTGGCTTGAGTAGGTCTGGGTCTCAAAATCATTTTTGCCCGCATAGCGCAGGACATTTATATAATCCCGTACCGGGGAATATTCTTTCCGCTCCATTACCGGCCCCCCAACACAACTCCCCGCACAGGCGGACATCTCGATAAAACATTTCTTTGGTTTTTCCCGGATCAGATCCTCAATGGCGCGGATACAGTTATCGATCCCGTCTACGGACAGGTAGGCATACCGGGGATTTTCCTTTGCCATGGTTCGGAGTATACCCCCGGCGGTGGGAAACAGCCGGGCAAGGCCCCGGCCCGGCGCTTCGCCGGTTTTCGGCTCCCGGTTTTCGGTTTCCCCGGCGGCTTCGTCCAGGCTGATATTTTTCTGTTCCAGCCAGCGGGACAGTTCTCTGAAGGTGAGGACCTGGTCCACAAAGCCCGTATACATTTCAGCCTCGCTCTTTTTGGAAATGCAGGGGCCGATAAATATGGTCTTGGCTTCGGGATAGCGGCGCTTCAGATCCATACTGTGGGCCAGCATGGGGGAAAGCACCGGGGCCAGGAAGGGCAGGGCCCCGGGATAATATTTTTGGATCAAAAGATTCACGCTGTGGCAGCAAGAACTGATGATCACCTCATGGGTTTCGTTCTTAAGCAGGGCATCGTATTGCCGCTTCACCATGGTGGCGCCGATGGCGGTTTCCTCAACCCCGGTAAAGCCCAGCTTTTTCAAAGCCCGCTCCATGGCGTCCAGGTTCCGGCCGCCGTAGTTCGCCGTAAAGGAGGGGGCCAAACTGGCATACACCGGGCCCCCGTTTTCGATCAGGGCCTGGGCAGCCCCCAGATCATCCCGAATCTCCTTGGCCTGCTGGGGACAGGTAACAAAGCAATTTCCGCAGGAGATACAGTCATCGGCCACAATATGGGCCTGGTTATCGGCAAAACGTATGGACTTTACCGGACAATGGCGTATGCATTTGTAACAGTTCTTACAGTCCGAAGTTTTTAAGGTTATATACTCAGTCATTTTATCCGTACCTTGTAAACACAAATATACCCACGCGAAATATAAGCCTTTTACCCCAAAGGCGCCGGAGAGCATTAGGAACTGTTCAAGAATAAAATGCGATGCATTTTATTCTAATTGCTTACGCAATAACGAAATAACTTACCCTTTTGGGCAAGTTATTTTTGAACAGTTCCTTATGCATGAAGGGGGACTGCCGCCATTACCCTGGGGCAGTCCCCGCTTATGCTTAGAAATCTACCTCGGTATTGTAGAAGCAGCAGCGCAGCAGTTTTGCCATTTCCGCCGGGGTAATCTTTCGGGGATTTGAACCGGTACAGGCATCTCCTACGGCAAGCTCCGCAACTTTGGGTAGTTTGTCCAGGAATTCTTTTTCATTAATGATGCCCCCTTCGTAGTCCTTAATTCCGCCGGGAATATCCAGGGCGTTATTGAGGGTTTTGATATGGTTAATAAGGGAGGCAACCCCCTCGCCGGCGGTTTTCGCGGGGAGGGCTATAAACCGGGCAATCTCGGCATACCTATCCGCCGCGGCCTTTTCTTTGGCGTTGTATTGGATCACCTTGGGAAGATACATGGCATTGGCACAGCCGTGGACAATATGACCGCCCGAATAGGCCGCCCCGGTTTTATGCGCCATGGAATGAACAATTCCGAGCAGGGCATTACTAAAGGCCATCCCCGCCAGGCACTGGGCATTGTGCATTTTTGCCCGGGCGTCGGCGTCCCCTTTATAAGATGCGGTAACATTTTCACCTATCATCTTGATGGCGTGGAGTGCAAGGGGATCCGTAAAATCGCAGTGCAGGGTAGAAACATAGGCTTCAATGGCATGGGTAATGGCATCCATCCCCGTATGGGCCGTAAGTTTTGGGGGCATGGTCAGGGCAAGATCGGGATCGATAATCGCCACGTCCGGGGTGATGTTAAAATCTGCCAGGGGATATTTAATACCCTTGGCGTAATCGGTGATCACCGAAAAGGCGGTAACCTCCGTAGCGGTTCCCGATGTCGAAGGAATGGCGCAAAATTTTGCCTTGGTACGCAGGGTGGGAAAATTGAACGGTATGGTCAGGGCCTCAAAGGTGGTATCCGGGTATTCATAAAAAGCCCACATGGCCTTGGCGGCATCAATCGGGGAACCGCCCCCTATGGATACGATCCAGTCGGGGTTAAAGGCCCGCATTGCTTCGGCGCCCTTCAGCACCGTTTCCACCGACGGGTCCGGTTCTACGCCCTCAAACAGGGCTACCTCCATGCCGGCTTCCTTTAAATACGCTACGGTTCTGTCCAAAAAGCCGAAGCGTTTCATGCTTCCGCCGCCGACCACCACTATCGCTTTTTTGCCCTTAAGGGTTTTAAGGGTCTCCAGAGTCCCCTTACCATGATACAGATCCCGGGGAAGGGTAAATCTTGCCATAACCGGCCTCCTCATACTAATTATAGATAATCCCCCTTATGCGGAGGAAATCTCTCAATTAAAAATATTTTTATGGAATATAAATTTGAAATAATGTCATAGAATTTTCCATTTTCATTATATCACCTTTTATATCGATATAATTTTATCTATACCATAACGATATAATTTTATCAAATACAAAAAGAAATGTCCAGTAGATTTTTTAAAATTTTTGTAAAAAAAAACGAAAAAATGCGGAAAAATTGGGCGGCCACCCGGGACGCGCTTTCCACATTACGGATGAACGGGATGACAATGGAAGGAACGGTCCGGGTGCCCTGCATGGGTTAGCTTTACAAAACCGGTACTATTGGATATTATTATAGGCATAGATGGTTATATCCCCAAGAGAAGGTGCCCGATGACGAAAGAGCGGCTCAATCCCCTCAATGACTATTTGTTTCTCAAAATCATGGGCGAAAAGGGGGACGAGGAACAACTGTGTGCCTTTCTCAATGCCGTACTGGGGCGGAAGGGACAGGATGCCCTTGCATCGGTGGAAATAATCGAGAACAAGACGATCACCGCCGAGGTGGTGGGAGACAAAAGCAGTATTCTGGATGTCCGGGCCCGGACCTGCCGGGGGGAACGGGCCAATATAGAGGTCCAGCTGCGCAATCTGGGGAACATGGACCGGCGGAGCCTGTTTTACTGGAGCCTTGAGTTTTCCCGGGGGATGGAAGCGGGGAAGGATTACCGGGACGCGCCGAATGTGATAGCCATCAATATTGTGAACTACGAGTTTCTGGTCCAGGTGCCGGCGTTTCACACGAGTTTTCATATATGGGAAGACACCTACCGGGATATATTACTGACGGATGCGCTGGAGATACACTTTATCGATATGGTAAAGTTCCGGCGGCTGGGGGAAAAGGACATTCGGAACGACCCATTGCATCGGTGGCTGACGTGGTTTGACCAAAAGAGTCCGCAGCCGCTGGTGGAGGAGATAATCAAGATGGATACGGCGATACGGAAAGCGGAAGAAAAGATGGTATATGTATCAAGTGACAAAGAGGCGCTGCGGGCATACCAGATGCGGGAGCTGGCCCTGTCCGACTGGACCAGCGGGCTTAACCACGCCCGGGAAGAAGGTATGCGGAAGGGCAGACAGGAAGGCAGACAGGAAAATATGCAGGAAATTGCAAAAGCTCTGAAAGCTCTCGGGGACCCTGTCGAAAAAATAGCGGTGGTTACCGGGCTTTCCGTTGAGGATATAGCAAAATTGTGATGGATGCGGCGATACGGAAGTTGGTATTGGATACTTTTTAGCTGTTATAGCCTACTAATACACCGTAATACCTAAAACTTTACCATTTCTATCCGGCGTCGTCTATCAGATTTTTCATGATATACTCCCGGCGCTCGGGGGTATTTTTGCCCATATAAAAGCTCAGGACCTTGGGAACCGCCTTGAGGGTATTCACCGATACCGGAACCAGGCGTATATCATCCCCGATAAACTGGCCGAACTCCCTGGGGCTTATCTCCCCCAAACCCTTAAACCGGGTCACTTCGCTTTGGGCGCCCAGGGCTTTGACCGTTTCGTCCCGTTCCTTTTCATTGTAGCAGTACCGGGTCTCTTTCTTGGTCCGCACCCGGAAGAGGGGGGTCTCCAGAATATACACCCGGCCGCCGGTAACCAGTTCCTCAAAATAGGAAAGGAAAAAGGTCATGAGGAGGTTCCTGATATGGAAACCGTCAAAGTCCGCATCGGTGGCGATCACCACCCGGGCGTACCGGAGGCCCGAGACATCGTTTTCGATCCCCAGGGCCATCATCATATTGTAGAGTTCCGCGTTTTTATAGATCGCCGCCCGTTTTTTGTCGAACATATTCTCGATCTTGCCCCGGAGGCTGAATATGGCCTGGGTCATCACGTCCCTGCTGGAAACCATGGACCCCGCGGCGGAATCCCCCTCGGTGATAAAGATCGTCGAATTTTGGCCCAGCAGCCCGTCATCCAGGTGGTACTTACAGTCCTTGAGTTTGGGAATCTTCAGGGCTATCTTTTTCGCCGCTTCCCGGGCTTCTTTTTTAACCGTGTTAAGCTCGGTCCGCAGTTTTTCATTGGCGATGATCTTCAGTTCCAGGGCTTTTGCCCCTTCGGGGTTTTTATGGAGCCAGTCTTCCACCGCCTCCTTCACCGCCTGGACTATCCAGGTCCGGATGTCCGAGTTCCCCAGCTTGTTTTTGGTCTGGCTCTCAAAAACCGGGCTCTTCAACTTCACCGCCACCGTGGCAATCGTCCCCTCGCGGATATCCTCGCTGCGATAATCCTTCTTGAAAAAAGTCTGGATCCCCTTGAGGAACCCTTCCTTAAAGGCGGAAAGATGGGTTCCCCCGTCGGAGGTGTATTGGCCGTTCACAAAGGAGAAGTATTCCTCCCCGTAGTTATTGGTATGGGTAAAGGCGAATTCGATCCGATCCCCCTTGAAATACCCAATGGGGTAGAGCCCGTCCTCCCCGGTTTCTTCTTCCAAAAGATCGAAAAGCCCCCGTTTGGACAGGTAGGATTTGCCGTTAAACATCAGGGTCAGCCCGGTATTCAGGTAGGTGTAGTTGAGAATCCGCCGTTCGATAAATTCGGGGTTGAACTGGTAGTCCCCAAAGATCTCCCTGTCCGGGGTGAACTCCACATAGGTACCGTCCCTCTGTTTGGTTTTGAGTTTTCCCATGCGGCTGCTCACCAGGACCCCCCGCTCAAAGACCGCCTCCGCCCCCTCGCCGCCCCGGAAGGCCGCCACCCGGAAGTGGGAGGACAGGGCGTTTACCGCCTTGGTCCCCACCCCGTTGAGGCCCACGGAGAATTGGAACACATCGTCGTTGTACTTGGCCCCGGTGTTGATCACCGAGACGCATTCCACCAGTTTCCCCAAGGGGATGCCCCGGCCGTAATCCCGGACCTTGACCATGGCGGTCCCCGGCTGCCCATCGTCCTTTACCTCCACATCAATGACCGCCCCGTTTCCCATGATAAACTCGTCGATGCCGTTATCGATGACCTCCTTGAGGAGGACGTAGATCCCGTCATCGGGGTTGGAGCCGTCCCCCAGGCGGCCGATATACATGCCGGTCCGCAGGCGTATATGCTCCAGGGAGGAAAGGGTTTTGATCTTCGACTCATCGTATACCCCTTCGCCCTGGACGCTGCCTTGGGTAGTACCCTGAGCGCTTTTTACCGGGGCGGCTTCCTTGGGGGGGGCGCTTTTTTTATTCCCCCCGGCGGGCCCTGCTTTTTTCACTATTTTTTCCAGGGGCGGGGCTTTTTTCTCCATTTTTGCCGGGGCCGGGGCCGTTTTCCCCGCTTTTTTGATTGTTCCGGCAGCTTTTTTATCAGTTTTTGGTGCCATAAGCCTCTATTTTTTTCAACTCCTCAATATGTTGTTTCGCCCCGTGGATCCGTTCTTCCAGACCCGCAATGGCTTTTTCCGCTGCAACAATACGGCCGCGGTGACCCGATAGGGCCTTTTCCATCCTGGCAATGGCGGCCTGTTCCGCATCAATGGCCAGGGAGGCCGTAATTTTTTCAATCCGGGTTTCGATATCCTCGATATAATTCCGGGTTTCCGCTATTTTTTGAAGAAGCAGCCGGTCATCCTGATCAAACGCCGCCTCCCATTCCCCGCTCCGCGCTTTTTCCAGGGCAAGCTCCCCGTATTTACCGGCTGCCTCCCGGAACTCATTTTTTAAGCGGCGTATCTTTTTTTCCAGGGCCCGGATTCGCTTTACCGGCCCCCCCTGGATATTGAGGGTATGGGCGATCCCCCGCCGCTCCTCCTGTAAGCGGTCCGACTCGGCCCGCAGGGTCTCCGCCTGTTTCTCCAGGTCCCTGATTTCCTCCAGGAAACGATCCGGTTCCCCGCTTCCCGCGGGCTGCCCCTGCTGCTGGCGGGCAAATTTTTCCCCGGCGGTCTCGTACACCAGCCGCAGGGCGGACCGGGTTTTCTCCAGGGAAGAACGGAGCAGCAGGGACTGGGTATTTCTGCCCAGTTGGACCAGTATATTGGCCGGATCCTTCCCCGTAAGCCCCTCCATACGGTCCTCCAGGGAGCTAACCTTATCCCGCAGGGTAGTAAGCTGCCGCCTGAGGGGTTCGGTAAACTCCCCCGGGGCATCATCCTCCAAAACCCATTCCCCCAGGCCGTAGTAGAGCCGTCCCAGGCCCTGCCTGACCTGGGAGAGGGCCTGTTCGTTACGGGCCGCGGCCTCATCAAGCTGCCCGAGCCGGACAAGCTCTTCCTGGATGGTCCCGATAAGCGCCTGGGAATCAGCGGTTTCCTGTTGGATCCGCCGGTATTCCCCGAAAAGCCCTTCGGCGTCCCCTTCCCCGGTTTTCATGCGGGATAACAGGGATTTTCCCAGATCTTCCCGCATCAACGCCATCGACCGGAGCTCCGCCTGCTTTTTCTGTTCCAGGTCCTTGATATTTTTTTGTCTTTCTTCCATATTTTTACTATAATCAATGGTATTTTTCTTGACAATCCGGCAAGACCGTTCCATCATAGTCTTAATAGGATTGTACTTCAAGGAGAAGCTGCAATGAGTTACACCACGGATCTGATAAAAAACGTATCCATCGCCGGTCATGGTGGGACCGGAAAAACGACCCTGTTTGAGCGCTTGCTTTTTGCGGGGGGGGTTATTCCCCGGGCGGAAACGGTAGAATCGGGAAAAACCGTTGGAGATTCCACTCCCGAAGAAATCGAGCGAAAGATTTCTATCCACACCGCCTTGGCCCATATTGAGCGAAACGGTAAGAAGATCAACCTCTTTGATACTCCCGGTTCTTCGGATTTTATTGGGGATGTGATCCTCAGTTTCCGGGCGTCGGAATTCGCCCTCCTTACGGTGGACGGCCGCGCGGGGGTTCAGATCGAAACCATCAAACTATGGCGGAATTTGGAGGGGCGGGAGAAACCCCGGGGGATTTTTATCACCAAGTTGGATGATGAACGGGGAAATTTCCAAACTACCCTGGATGATATCCGGGAAAAATTTAAAATTACCCCGGTATCCCTGACGATTCCCATGGGCAGCGGCGCCGCCTATCAGGGGGTTATCGATGTCCTCAATGAAAAGGCCTATTTTGCCCAGGGGGACGCCCTTGAAAAGGAGGGGGCCATCCCCGCCGAATATGCCGAAGCCGTGGCCGCCGCCCGGGAACGGCTGATCGAAGCCGCCGCGGAGGGGGACGATTCCCTTATGGAGAAGTACATCGATAAGGGTTCCCTGGACGCCGAGGAAATGCACCGGGGGCTGATTGAAGCCCTGGCGGAACACAAATTCGTCCCCGCCTTTACCGGGGTGGCCGTAAAAAATTCCGGGCTCATCCCCCTGCTGGATTTTATCGCCGATATAGGCCCCAACCCCAAAACAGCCCGGGATATTTCCCGGGAGGAGGACGGGACCCAAAAGGACATCCCCATAGACCCGGATAAACCCATGGCCGCCCTGGTGATCAAGACCAGCTATGACCAGTTTTCGGGGAAACTCTCCTGGATCAAGGTGATCCGGGGCAAGCTTGCGGCGGATACCGAAGCCCAAAACGTTTCGGAGAACAAAAAGGAACGGATAGGCAAGATCTATACCTGTCAGGGCAAGAAGCTTGAGGAAATCCGGGAACTTTACGCGGGGGATGTGGGGATCATCTCCAAATCCGCCACCCTTAAAACCAACGATACCCTTTCCGACGGCGGCGGCATCAACTTCTTGCCCCTCCGGCTTCCCGAACCGGTCCATTCCGTGGCGGTTAATGCCGCCGCGAAAAAGGACGATGACAAATTGGGGGAATTCCTCGTCCGGGCTGCCGAGGAGGATAAGACCTTCCGCTACCAGTATAATACGGAAACCAAGGAAACGGTGATCTCCGGCATGGGGGAACTCCAGGTAACTATCATTCTGGACAAGATCAAGCAAAACCAGAAAATTGAGGTGGAGACCCATGTGCCCCATGTGGCCTACCGGGAAACGATCACCAAAAAGGCGGGGGCCGAATATACCCACAAAAAGCAAACCGGCGGCCACGGCCAGTACGGCAAGGTGCTTTTGGAGATCGCCCCCCTGCCCCGGGGGGGAAACTACCAGTTTATCAACGCCATTTTCGGCGGGGCCATACCGAAGAACTACATCCCCGGCGTCGAGAAGGGGGTCCTGGAGGGGATGGCCGCCGGGACCATGGCGGGGTATCCCGTGGTGGATGTGGAAGTAAAGGTTGTGGACGGGAAATACCACCCGGTGGATTCCTCGGAACTGGCCTTTAAATTGGCCGCCCGGAACGCCTTCCGGGAAGCCATGCGCCAGGCCGCCCCCACCCTCCTGGAACCGATCATGAACCTGACGGTTATTGTGGAGGACAAATACCTGGGGGACGTGATGTCCGACCTGTCGGGAAAACGGGGTAAAATCCAGGGCCAAGCCTCAGTCGGGGGCGGGATTGAGGAAATTAAGGCCCAGGTTCCCCAGGCGGAGTTGCTGCGGTATTCCATCGATCTACGGTCCATCACCAGCGGGACCGGGTCTTTCAGCGTTGAATTCGACCACTACGCCCCCATCTCCGGCAAGATCGCCGAGGACGTGATCAAGGCGGCCCAGGCCTTCCGGGTGCAGGAAGCTGAAGACTAGCATAAAACCATCGCCGGTGGAAGTCCGGGCTTTTTTGACCTTGTGAGCATATAAGCCTGCGGTGTAACTGACTAAAACGCCGCAAAAAGGAGGCGCCGGGGTTGTTCCCCAAGAAGAACAACCCCGGTTTTTTATCTGGCTCCAGGTACCAAATGAAGAAATTCACCACGAAGGCCAAAGAAGAGACAGAGAAGAGAATTCACCACAAAGGCGCATAAGGCGAAGAAGGAAGGAATAATAAAGAGTCTGTCCCTATTCTGAGGCTTTCTCCCTACTCTTAATTTTTCTTTGCGATTTCAGGGCTAAATTTCAAAACATTCCTCTCTCCTCTCTTCCTAACTCTTCTTCGCCTTCTTCGCCTTCGTGGTGAATTTCTTACTATTGTTCGTGAGGTTCGTGTAGTTCGTGGTTAAACTTCCTAGATATGCGGCGCCAAATCCCGTCTTGACAAGGCTTTCTCCCTGCGGTTATCCTGAATCCGTAATAGTTACTTTGGACTAACAAATGCGGAGAACCATAATGAAGCGAAGAACCTTGAGTACCGGGATGCTGTCGCTGGAAAATTTAAAGGCCCGGCCGGTCCGGACCGCCTGTCTGGTGATAGTCGTGGCAATTTTGGCCTTTACCCTTTTTGGCGGGTCTATTCTTTCGTTAAATCTCCGTCAGGGGCTGGCCACGATGACCCGGCGTTTTGGGGCGGATCTGATGGTGGTCCCGGAAGGAGCGTCCGGAAAGGCCCAATCCATACTGCTTCGGGGGGAGATCAGCTATTTTTATTTTGATGATGCGATTGTCGATAGGGTCGCCCGGACCGAAGGCGTGGCCTGCGCCTCGCCCCAATTTTTTCTGACCTCCCTGTCGGAGGGGTGCTGCGACGCCATGGTACAGCTTATCGCCTACGACCCTGCAACCGATTTTGTGGTACAGCCCTGGATGGCCGAAAAGTACCGCGGCTCCGTGGAAAACGGGCAGGTGGTGGTGGGCAGCCGGATCACGGTCCGTACCGACGGTACCATCAAGCTTTTGGGGCACCACTATCCGGTGGCGGCGCGGCTTTCACGAAGCGCCAGCGGGCTGGACACCTCGGTTTTTATGACCATGGATACCATGCGGCTGCTTATCAACCGCGCCCAGGCGGCGGGCTACGATTTTCTGGCAAAACAGAAAAACGAAATGAACCAGGGTGCGGTCTCGGCGGTTTTGGCGAAAATCGACTCCTCGACCCCGCCGGCGCGGCTCGCCCAGGCCATACGGCAGGAAAACGCCGGGGTGGATGTGGTGGTCTCACAAAGCGTATTTTCCAGTATCGCCGCGGCCCTGGCAGGATTGGTAGCGTATATCCAGCTTTTTTCCGTGATCCTTTGGGTACTGGCGCTTATCGTGCTGGCGGCGGTGTTTTCCGGTTCCATCCACGAACGGAAGAAGGAATTCGCCCTGCTGCGGATTCTGGGGGCCACCCGAAAGAAGCTGGCCGGTATGATACTAAGCGAATCGGCCCTGGCCGCCCTTATTGGCAGCGCCGTGGGTATTACGTTGGCCAGTATCGTGATTTTCCCCTTCAGTACCCTGATCAGCGAGCGGCTGGAGCTGCCCTACCTGGACGCGCCGCTGCTCAATAGTATCCCCCTGGTCCTGGGAAGCCTCGTCCTCTCGGTTCTGGTGGGGCCCCTGGCTTCCCTCTATGCGGCGCTGCGGATCAGCGGGGCTGAGACCTATTTTACCATGCGGGAGGGGGAGTGATGGTATATCGCCCAGCAATTCTCAGTTTCAACAAAAGACAAGAAAAAAAACCACGAACCTCACAAACCTCACGAACATCACAAACTTTTAGGACAGGTCCTTCGGTTTTTTTGAATCCGTTCGTGTCTGTTCGAGTGGTTCGTGGTTATTTTAAGCTGCGAATTACTGTATATTGCCCGGCATCGCTTGACAAAAATCCTGGTGGGTTATAAGATATTCCTACTAAAACTATCGAATAGATAATCTAAGGAAAACCTACCATGAAGAAGAGAATTTTGGATACCGGCGCGCTCTCGCTGGAAAATCTCAAGGCCAAACCGGTTCGTACCGCCTGTCTGGTGGTGGTGACTGCGATCCTTGCCTTTACCCTGTTCGGCGGTTCCCTCCTGGCCCTGAACCTTCGCGAGGGATTAGCCACCATGACCAAACGTTTTGGGGCGGATCTGATGGTGGTTCCCGCGGGGACCTCTGAAAAGGCCCAGTCCTTATTGCTCCAGGGAGGGGCCGATTATTTTTATTTTAACGCCGGCATTGCCGATAAAATCGCCGAAACCAAGGGTATAGCCTGCGCCTCACCCCAATTTTTCCTTTCCTCCCTTTCCACCGAATGCTGCGACGCCGCGGTACAGCTTATCGCCTATGATCCGGAGACGGATTTTGTGGTCCGGCCCTGGATTGCGGAGAAACACAGCGCCACGGTGGAAGACGGGCAGGTGGTGGTGGGCAGCCGGATTTCGCTTCGTGCCAACGGCACCATTCAACTGTTCAACCACGAGTATCCGGTAGCGGCCCAGCTTTCCACCAGCGCCAGCGGTTTTGACACTTCCATTTTTATGACCATGAATACCATGCGTTCCCTCATCGACCGGGCCCATGCGGAAAAATACAATTTTATCGCGGACCAGCAGGGGGACGAAATAATTTCCGCGGTTTTAGCCAAGGTGGAGCCCTCGGCAGTTCCCTCGGTGGTTGCCTATACGATACGGCGGGAAAACAGCGATGTGGAAGTGCTGGTTTCCCAGGGTATTTTTTCCACCCTCGCCGCCGCACTCACGGGCCTGGTTTCCTATATCCATATTTTTTCCGCGGTACTGTGGATCCTGGCGGTCATCGTGCTGACGGCGGTGTTTTCCGGCTCCATCCATGAACGGAAGCGGGAATTCGCCCTGCTGCGGATCCTCGGGGCCACGAGGAAGAAGCTTGTCGGCATCGTGTTAAGCGAATCCTCCCTTGCCGGGATTGCCGGCGGCAGCGCGGGGATCATCCTCGCGGGCCTTGTGGTTTTCCCCTTCAGTACCCTGATCAGCGAGCGGCTTGAGCTGCCCTACCTGGACGCGCCGCTGCTCAATAGTATCCCCCTGGTCCTGGGAAGCCTTGTGCTCTCGGTCCTGGTGGGGCCCCTGGCTTCCCTCTATTCGGCGTTCCGAATCAGCAGGGCGGAAACCTATTTTACCTTACGGGAGGGTGAGTGATGGAACTTCTTGAACTGAAGGAGCTTACCAAAGAGTATCAGCGCGGGGGCCGGGCCTTTAACGCGGTAAACCGCGTGAGCCTTTCGGTCGAACCCGGGGATTTTATCAGCATCATCGGCCGTTCGGGCAGCGGGAAAACCACCCTGCTCAATATGGGTGCGGGGCTGCTCCACCCGACCCATGGCTCGGTGCTCTTTGAGGGAAAGGACATCTACGGCTTCAAGGACAAGGATATTTCGTTTTTTAGAAACAAAAAAATCGGCTATGTTCCCCAGGGGCAAAGCCTGCTTTCAAATTTTACCGTTTTCGACAATGTCTGCATTCCCTGGTTTCTGTTTAAGCGCGAGGGGGATGTGGAGGGAAGGGCCTTTATCCTGCTGGAGAAGGTGGGGATAAGCCACCTGGCCGCCTCGTATCCCAAAGAACTGTCCGGCGGGGAAATGCGGCGGGCGGCTATTGCCCGGGCCCTTATCAACGAGCCCCGGCTCCTTATCGCCGATGAACCCACCAGCGATCTGGACGTGGAAACCACGGCGGAGATTATGGGCCTGTTCAGCCGTATTGCCCAGGAAGGGACCGCGGTACTCATCGTGACCCATGAACTTGATACCCTGGATTACGGTAATAAAACCTATTCGATGGACGCGGGGAACCTCTTGCCCCATACCGCCTGAAACCCCGCCTGCCATGGGACTCAGCGTTGATCAGGAATCCGCGTTTAACGGCATCGTCACGCAGTATTATGAAAAGATATTCAAATTCTGCGCTTACACGCTGGGCGGTAACCTGAGCTTTGCCGAGGATTGTACCCAGGATATTTTCCTCATCCTCTATGAGAACATGGCCAGGCTCAAAGACTATGACAAAATAGGCGGCTGGCTGTATAAAACCGCGGGCCATATCTCCAAACAGTACGCCGCCTCGATGCGGAAGGATCGTAAAAGATTTGCCGTGCCCTTCGGGAGTCCCGGGGACGGGGAAGCGCCGGTGGACAGGATCATCGCCGAAAGCATAAAAAGCGAGGAAACGCGGATTGCCGAAGAAAAGGCCATAGACCGCGCCGCCGCCGTGATTGGGCAGCGGCTCAAGCCGAAGGACGAACAGATTCTGGAGCTTGCCTTCCGGCAAAAACAGCCGCTGAAAGAAGTCGCGGCCCGGCTCAATATAAGCCTCAGCGCGGCAAAGTCACGGACCAGCAGGCTGCGGCAAAAAATAAGCGCCCTGGCCAGGGAATTGCTGGCGGAATGACGCAACTTTTCGTAAAAACGGTGAGTTATACTATGGAGGGCGGATAATGGAAAAACAAGGCGTGCGGGATTCCCTTATCGATTATATAGCATCGGAATTGAAAAAAGACGCGGACCACCTTGACGGCGATTTCATTGACCGCAAAATAGACGAATTATACGCCCTGGACGGCCGCTCCCCGCCGAAACTAAGCGATGAGGCGCTGGCCGCCGCCGCCCGGACGGTCCGCTCCCGTGCTGCCTGGAGGGGCCGGAATATACGGGTGAAACAGGAGGCGCAAAAACGCCGGTTTACCCGTTGGGCTATGGCAGCCTGTTTTGTGTTTATTTTTTTCTTCTCCGTCAACTATGTGACCATCCGGGTAACCGGTTCCTGCCTTCCCGCTAAAGTCGGCATCAATATCTGCTGTGGAACAAACTACTGCGTCTGCGACACCGCAAAACCGGAAGTGGAAAACCAGCCCCACCTCAAATAAGTAACAAAAAAATGCGACCTTTTACGGTTCTTCCGAGTAAATATATGGGATTGATAAAACAATTCCATAATTTTGGGGGAACTGCGGCCATGATTTTGCCGTTGGCAAGGTTTGCGTTCATACGCCTTCTATAAATTCCTATTATTTTTGGTAAAGACGTGTATGGCCGGCGGTTCCCTTGATTTTTAAAAGTTTTTTGAGGAGAAATAGGATGAAAAAAGAATTTATCTCTATGCCCGCCCTGGTAGGGTTACTGCTCAGTATGATGGTCTTGGCCTCCTGCGCCACCACCGGACAGGCTAGCTACGAGGAACTCGCCGCCCAGGGTGTGGATGTATTCGCGGGGAAAAACTGGAACGCCCCCGAACATGACAATATGCATGACCGCTGGGAATTCAGCACCGATGGTACGTTCCACTTCTGGCACGTCCATCACGGTGAACCCCTTGACCGGGGGGTGTACCGCTACGAGGCCAAAGACGGAACCCTCACCGTAACCAAAGAGGGAACCACGGAAGGCGCCGTCTATACCTATGGGTTCAGCGGCAAAACCGTTACCCTGACGCCGGTGAAGCATGGGGGTGGGGAGCATGAAGCGGCGGATGCGGGGGAACACCATGGCATGGGGGCCCTTCCGGAAGCGCCGGTTACCTTTACCTATGCGCCGTAAAAATTAGCCATGCGAAAAAAAGCGATGGTCCTTTTGACATTAGCGCTTGCGGCATTTCCCCTCTTTGCCGGGGGGGCTCCTCAGGACCCCCCGGCGCCTTTTAACGATCATGCGCTGGTGGCGGTACACCGGATTCACCTCCGCGAAGTTGTCCGAATCGGCGTTCCCGGGGATAACGTGCCCTTTAGCTATGTGGACGCCCAGGGGAACTGGCAGGGATATGATATTTACTTTGCCCGGCGCATTACCAAAGAAATTTTAGACGATAAAGAAAAATACCTCCGCCTGGTACCGGTGACCCACGAAAACTGGGTGGAACACCTGGAAACCGATAAGGTGGACATCGTCCTGGGCTTTGGTCCCGGCCCGGAAGCATCCGCCCCGGCGGATTTCGCCCTGCCCTACCGGAAGGCCGGGGGAGCCCGCATTGCTCCGGCGGTCAGGAAGGGTAACGGTGAATTGCAGCTCTGGCTGAACGATGTGATAAACCGCCGGGTGGAGGCGGATTTCTTCCATACGGCCTACGAAACGACCCTGCGGCCGGTGTACGGCAATGCCGTTGATCCGGAAACCGTGGTCATTGAACGGGGCAGAACCGAGCCATGAAAAATCCAGTACAACAAAAAATTTTGGAGGTACCATGAAAAACCGTATCCTTAGCGGCGGCGCCGTGATTGTTTTCGGGCTGCTCATCGCCCTGGGGCCGCAATTTCTGTTCAAGGTGTGCCCGGTTGTGGATGACATGTATATGAAATGCCATTGGTCGGCTCAGGCGGAAATCGGCATCGGCGCCGTGATCGCCCTATTGGGCGCGGCCCTGGTGTTTTTCTCCTCGCCTAAAATACGGCTGGGCTTGACTATCGGAATATTCCTGTCGGCTATCCTTGCCCTGCTTATCCCCCATGCCCTCATCGGCGGCTGCGCCATGCCCTCCATGCCCTGCCGTAAAATAACCTTCCCGGCGCTTACCGTTCTCAGCATTCTGCTGCTGATAACCGGGGGGCTTAACGGGCTGTACCTTACCCTGAAGAAAATTCTGCCGGAGGGGCCTTCAAAACTCGCTTAGCGCGACTGGGGGTTGGAACGGCTGGAGGATCATGCCGCTGTTCCGAGATGCAGAACAAAGCCGATGCCGCGTTGGTATGCCCTATTTTGGTCACTTCCCCATTTCCGGACAGACCTTGCAGGGCGTCCCCCTTTATGGTAAATTCGATTTATCGGGGGGATTATGCTCATAGGCCGGCATCTTATAGAACCGGGTAATTTTACCCTTGACGAGTTGGAGGGGCTTTTCTCTCTGGCCGAGGATATTGAGGCCCATCCGGAGCAAGTCCGGGAGAGCTGCCGGGGAAAGGTGTTGGCTACGCTTTTTTTCGAGCCCAGTACCCGGACCCGCCTGAGTTTTGAGGCGGCCATGCTGCGTCTGGGGGGGAGCTGCCTGGGCTTTGCGGAGCCCGGTTCCAGCTCCGCGGCCAAGGGGGAGAGCCTGGCCGACACGGTGCGGACCGTGTCCTGTTACGCCGACATCCTGGTCATGCGGAACCCCAAGGAAGGGGCCGCCCTCCTCGCCTCCCGGTATGCGGAGGCGCCGGTGATCAACGCCGGCGACGGGGGGCACCATCATCCCACCCAAACCCTGACGGACCTCCTGACCATCAAACGCCTCCGGGGGGGCATTGGGGACCTTACCGTGGGTTTCTGCGGGGATCTCAAGTTCGGCCGTACCGTCCATTCCCTGGCAAAGGCCCTGGCCCGTTACCCCCATATCAAGATGATCTTTATCTCTCCCCCGGAACTGAAGGTCCCCGACTATATAAGCCGGGGCATCCTGGAAAAAGAGGGGATTGATTATATCGAGGCCGACCGCCTTGAAAAGGTGATACCGGAACTGGATGTGCTTTACATGACCAGGGTGCAGCGGGAACGGTTTTTTAATGAGGAGGACTATATACGCCTTAAGGACAGTTACGTCCTGAATGCGGAAAAGATGGAACTGGCCCGTCCCTCCCTGATCGTCCTCCATCCCCTGCCCCGGGTAAACGAGATCGACGTAGAAGTTGACCGGGATCCCCGGGCGGTCTATTTTAAGCAGGCAAAATACGGCATGTACGTCCGAATGGCCCTTATCGCTTCAATCCTGGGAGTGGTTCCATGTTAAATATCGCCAAAATAAAAAACGGTATCGTCATCGATCATATTAAGGCGGGGCTGGGGATCCGGATCTTCAACTGGCTCGGCCTCAGCAAAGCCCCCTACACGGTGGCATTTGTGGTAAACGCCAGCTCGGAACACATGGGCCAAAAGGACATCATCAAGATCGACAACACCATCACCATCAATTTTGATATCCTCGGCCTTATCGATCCCAATATCACGGTAAATATCATAGAAAACGAGATCATCACCCGCAAGATCAAACTTCAGCTCCCCGAGCGGGTGGAAAACATCCTTATCTGTAAAAATCCCCGGTGCATTACCTCTACGGAGGCTTACATCCCCCACATCTTTCACCTGGAAAACCCCGTGGAACGGACCTACCGCTGCGAATACTGCGACGAGATCCGCTCCGCCGGGGATTTTCGTTAGTAACTCATATTACTCAAGGGTCCCAAGAAGAGATTTTAAACACGAACCACACGAACAGAAACAAAGACAAATTGACATTTTCACCGATATTTCTTTCCTGCTTTCCCACGAACAAAGAAGAGAATTCAGGTATAAATCTCAGAATATCGAAGCAAAAGTTCGTGATGTTCGTGTCGTTCGTGGTTAATCCTATTCTTCCTGCGTAACATGAGTGAGTAATTTGCCGCCGGGCTTTTAAAGGATGCTGTTGATAAAGGCGGCGATCCCGTCCTCAACTTCCTCCCGGATATCCCGGTCATTATGAATTTCATGGCGGTGTCCGGGATATAGCTTGGTTTTCACCCGCCGGTGCCCCGTGGCTGCCAGCCAGTTGGCCATGGCATAGACCCCCTCTCCATAGTCGCCCACCGGGTCCTGATCCCCGGCGATACTGTAGATGGGAAGCTCCCGGGGAACGCGTTCCGCCCACGGGGGGCCGATAATGGAATCCACCAGTTCCGCCAGGGCATAGAAGGAGGCCAGGGTGGGAACCCGGTGGGAATTGTTCAAGGGGTCTGTCCCGTGATCCCGGACTACATCGGGGTCCCCGGAGATCCAATCGTTGGGGCTTTGGGGATTTTCGTAGCGGTCGGTCATACCGCCAAAGAGCTTTACCAAATATTGGGGGTCCGATTCATTCCCCCGCCCCGCGTCTATCAGGCCCTTGATCTCTTTTTTAACCGGGTCCAGGGCCTTGGCAAGCCCCTGCCCCGAGGTACCGCATATAATCAGCCCCGCAAGGTGATCGCCGTAATGGGCGGCATAATCCCGGACGATCATCGAACCCCAGCTATGCCCAAAGATGATAAAGGGAAGCCCGGGAAAGGCCTGGGTTACCAGGTCGTGGAGGGTTTTTTCATCTTCCCGGGTGGTCCGGTATCCCTTAACGCCGAAATCCCCCCAGGTATCGGAATCTGCGGCGGTTTTTCCGTGCCCCACATGATCATCGGCGCTTACCACAAAACCCTCTTCGTTCAACCGGAGGATCAAATGCAGGTAGCGCCGGGAATGTTCCCCCAGCCCATGGACTACCTGCACGATAGCCCGGGGTTTCCTGATTGGGGTATATATCCAGGCTTTAATCACATCCCGTTCATTAAAGGATCGAAAATCCAACTCTTGTATAGCCACCGTTACCTCCTCACCGGCTTAGCTTTTTCGCCGAGTTTGGAAACCCCGGAGACCGCTACCATGATGCCCAGGGCCAGGAGCAGGATGGCAAAGACGAGCTGCAGGCCGTCGGCGGCAACGCTAAAGGTACTGTTGAACAATTTGCCGCCCTTGTCCCGGATGGTAAAGATCAGGGCGGTAAAGGTAACCGCCAGCATGATGAACATGGGCACGTACAGCATAGATCCCTGGCGCTTGGTTTTTTTCAGGAAGACCGCGCAGGCAATTAGGGCCAGGGCCGCCAATAGTTGGTTGGCCGAACCAAAAAGGGGCCAGATGTTCTGATATCCCAGGATGGCCAGGAGATAACCGACAAAAAGGGTGAGCAGGGTAGCCACATATTTGTTCGCCAGGATCGCCGAAACACCCGAAGCTTGGGAGCCATCCGCCCGATCCTCGGAAAAGAGTTCCTGAAAGGCAAGGCGGCCTACCCGGGAAACCGAGTCCAGGGAGGTGAGGGCGAAGGCGGAAACCGCCAGGGTGATCAGGGTATAGGTGACGTTTTCCGGGAGCCCCAGTTTGAGGAGGAAGCCTGAAATGGCGCTGGCGAAGATCACCGGCGGCGTACCCGCGGGGAGTTTTCCCCCCACCGCCAGGGCGCCCACGGTGATCAGGGCTATCACCGCCAGGAAACTTTCCACGAGCATGGCGCCGAAGGAAATCGGCAGCATGTGTTTTTCGTTATCGATCTGCTTGGACGCGGTTCCCGACGCCACCAGACTGTGAAAACCGGAGACCGCCCCGCAGGCAACGGTCACAAACAGCACGGGGAAAAGGTAATTCCCGTTCACGTTAAACCCGGTAAAGGCGGGGATGGATATGGCCGGGGCCGAGAAGACGATGCCGATAAAGGCCCCCGCGATCATGGCGATTAACAGGAAAGAGTTAAGATAATCCCGGGGCTGGAGCAGGGCCCATACCGGCGTTACGGAGGCGATGAAAATATAGATAAACACAAAGTAAAGCCAGAGACTCTTTTGCACAAAGACGGGAAAGGTGATGCCCAGGGCAATACAGAGTACCAGGAGCGCCACCGCGATGATCCCGCTGATCAAGCCGTTGGGCCTGTGTTTTTTCAGGATGAAGCCCAGACCCACCGCCGCAAAGATGAACAAAATGGAGGTGGTGGCTACCGAGGCGTTGGCGGCCACCGGCGCCCCTTCGGCGTTAAAACCGCCAAAGGTCCCCGCCACAATATCGGCAAAGGCGGCGACCACTAAAATAGAAAAAAGCCAGACAAAAAGCAGGAAGAGCCGTTTCCCGGTTTTGCCGATATAGGTTTCGATAATATAACCGATGGTTTTTCCCTTGTTTTTCACCGACGCATAGATGGCGGAAAAATCCTGGACCGCGCCGAAGAAAATTCCGCCGATGAGGATCCACAGCAGCACCGGTACCCAGCCGAACATGGCGGCGATAATCGGCCCGTTAATCGGACCTGCCCCGGCAATCGAGGCAAATTCGTGGCCGAAAACAATACTCGGCGGGGTGGGCACATAGTCCACCCCATCCTGAAATTCATGGGCAGGAGTTTTCTTTTGGGGATCAATTCCCCACTTGCGCGCCAGCCACCGTCCGTAAAAAACATAGGCCAACAGCAAAACCACCGCGGAAATAATGAGCATCACCAAACCATTCATAGTAAACTCCTCAATTAATAATGAAGGGCCGCGTATTCCACCCAGCCCCCTGATGCCACCAGCGCCTGTTCAAAATCTTTAAGGGTAAAGGGAACGGTTTCTTCGCTTGCAACGGATGTAAAGGTCAAGGTATTGGCCTCAATATCCACCCCCAGGGTTGTTTCCTTACCCGCGAATTTCCGGAAGATTCCCTCCAGGATGTCCGGGGGCAGTTCCGCGGCGATCATCCCGCAGTTGTACATATTTTGCCGGAAAATCCGGGCAAAGCTTTCGGCAATAACCAGATTGATGCCGTTCATCTCCAGTACCCAGGGGGCGTGCTCCCGGGAACTGCCGCAGCCGAAATTCGCCCGGGTCACGATGGCCCCCTTGCCGGGGATGTCCCTGGGGGGATCAAACCCCTTCAGTTTTAGATCCTCCAGGATATAGGGTTTGAGGGCTTCCTTGGAATTTTCAGTCAAATACTTCGCGGGGATGATCTCGTCGGTATTGATATCACTTCGGTCTAAAAACAGCACGGAACCGCCAAAGGTCTTCATACTACAGATCCTCCGCCCGGGTGATATATCCGGCAACGGCGGCGGCGGCGGCGGAAACCGGGCTCATCAAGTGGACCATGCCGCCCTTCCCCATGCGGCCGTAGAAGTTGCGGTTGGTGGTGGAGGCGCATACCTCCCCATCGGCCAGGACCCCGTTGGACATTCCCAGGCAGGCCCCGCAGGTGGCATTGGTCACGCAGCACCCGGCTTCCAAAAAGATCGGGATAAGGCCCTCTTTAAGGGCTTCCGCGTATACGGCGGTGGTGGCGGGGGAGACAATGGCCCTGACCGTATCCGCTATCTTGCGGCCTTTCAGGACCGCCGCCGCTGCCCGGAGGTCCTCAATACGGCCGTTGGTACAGGAACCGATGTATACCTGGTCCACCCTGGTCCCGGTGAGTTCCCGGATGGTTTTTACCTGGTCCGGCTTGTACCCGACGGTAGCGCAGGGCTCCAAGGCGGAACAGTCCAGGTCCACGGTTCCCGCATAAACCGCATCCTCATCGCTTCGCCATGTTTCAAAGTCCGCCAGGGCCGCTTCTTTGGCCGTATAGGTTTGGTCCCCCCGGGGACCGACAAAGGGCCACAGGTATTCCACCGTGACCATGTCGGGCATACATACCCCGGAAGTGGCCCCGGCTTCAACAGCCATGTTACAGATCGTCATCCGGCCCTCCATGCTCATGGCCTCGGCCGCGGGGCCCCGGAATTCCATCACCTGGTCGGTGGCCCCGGCGACCCCTATCCGGGCGATAAGGGCCAGGATCACGTCCTTGGGGGTAACGCCGGGCCGGAGGGTCCCCTCCAGGTTTATTCTGAGGGATGCGGGTTTTTTAAAGGCGCAGACCCCCTTGAGGATCCCCACCTCCAGGTCCGTGGTTCCCACCCCGGCGGCAAAGGCCCCGAACGCCCCATGGGTACAGGTATGGCTGTCACCCATAATAATGGTATACCCCGGCCGGACAAAGCCCTTTTCCGGGAAAATGGCATGGCAGACCCCATTCCGGCCTATGTCAAAGAAGTCCGGTATCCCCTGGCGGCGTACCCAATCCCGCAGGATCTTCCCCTGTTCCGCGGTTTTCGAGTCCTTGGCGGGGCTTACATGGTCGATCACCGCCTTGATCTTACGGGGATCAAACACCCGGTCCAGGTTTTTGCTGACCAGGTCGTTCACCGCGATGGGGGTGGTTATTTCATGACAAAAAACCGCGTCCAGATTCAATACCCAGGTCCCCGCAAAGGGCCGGTCCCGGACATGGGCTTCAAATATTTTTTCCGCTAAGGTTTTTCCCATACTGTTACCTTATCTAAAAGGAATCCCCTTCATAAGTCCCCATGATCCCCACGGCTTGGCAGTTTCAAATCTGAAACCAGCTCGATTTACTATAATTACCCTCATTACCCTTGTCAAGGACCGATTTTTCACAAAATGCCCCCATCCGCTCTTGACAAGCATCGATAATCCCATAAAAATAGCACTTCATGACCGAAAAAAGACTAAGAGCAACCGAACGGCTGGGAACGGAAAAAATCGGTAAATTGTTGTTTGATTTTTCTATACCCGCGGTGGTGGGTATGTTGGTTAACACCATTTATAATATCGTGGACCGAATCTACATCGGCCAGGGGGTCGATCCCCTGGGTATAGCGGGGATAACCATCGTCATGCCCCTGATGATGACGCTCATGGCGTCGTCCATATTAATCGGGGTTGGGGCGAACGCCCTGTTTTCCATCCGTCTGGGGGAAGGACGCCGGCATGAGGTGGAAAAGATCATGGGCCATGCCTTTGCCCTGCTTTTCCTGATACCGGGGGTGGTAATCCTCTTCTCCTTTATCTTTCTTGATAAGATCCTCATCCATGTCCTGGGGGCCAGCGAGGCGATTTTTCCCTACGCAAAAACCTATTTACGGATCATCCTCTACGGCGGTATCTTCAGCGCCATGGGGCCGGGGATCAACCATTTTATCCGATCCGACGGGCATCCCAAAACATCCATGCTTACCCAGATCATCGGGGCGGTATTAAACATCATCCTGGACCCCATCTTTATTTTTGTTTTCGGCCTGGGGATAGCCGGCGCCGCATGGGCTACTATTATCTCCCAGTTTATCTCCTTTGTGTTTGTGATGGCCTATTTTAACTCCCGCTTTACCGCCCTCCGCTTCCGTATCCGGGAGATGAAACTGACCCTGAAGCTCAGCCTCGACATCATGGCCCTCGGCCTTGCCCCCTGTGTCATGCCCCTGGCCATGGGATTGGTCAATGTCATTCAAAACCGCTCCTTGAGTTATTACGGCGGAGACGTGGCCATAACCACCATGGGGATTGTGGGCAGTATCATCATGATAATTTTTATGCCCCTCCAGGGGCTTAATCAGGGGGTCCAGCCCATCATCGGCTATAACTACGGGGCAAAAAAATACCACCGGGTGCGGGAGGCCTATTGGCTTTCAATTAAAGTGGGCACCGCCATGTTTACCGCGGGGTTTTTGCTGCTCCAGCTTTTCCCCCAATTTTTCACCGCCATCTTTACCCAGGCGGCGGGTGAGCTCCGGACGATGTGTGTCCGCGCCATCAGGATATGTACCGCCGCCCTGCCCCTCATTGGTTTTCAGATAATCACTTCCAATTATTTTCAAGCCGTGGGAAAACCTATCCAGGGCACGATCCTGGGTATGTCCCGGCAGCTCCTGATATTTATCCCCCTGCTGATCGTCCTCCCCCTGTTTCTCGGCCTGGACGGGATTTTCCTCACCATGCCCGTATCAGACGTACTTTCGGTGATAATATCGGCACTTTTCATGCGCCGTGAATTAAAGGTATTACAAAGGCTTGCCGGGTAACCCGGGGAATTTCTAGCGCCTAAAAAAACCCGGGGACGCGGACGCCCCCGGGCAAATACAAAACCTCAATCCCTGAAACCGGCCATATATGGGGGGGATCAGGGGCTTGCCGAAAAGATCGAAGAAAGGGGTGACGATCTTCCCGGCCCGGGGGATTGTATTTATTCACCTCATTTTTTTGCCTGCCCCAGAGCATTTTCAAGGGCTTCCAAAAATTGGTTATAGGCAATGGTGGCGCCGCTCACCGCGTCGACCTTTTTTATGTCCCCGGTCTCCTCGTACTGCCGGGCGTATTGCGCCATGGCCCGCACCGCAAGCTGGGCCTTGTCGTAAAAATCACGGTTGGAGATTTCCCCGTTCACCTTGCCGTAGTTTTCATCTTTGACGGTGCCGTCCTTCTGCCGGGTAATAAACCGGCACCCGGCAATCCGCCCCTCCTCGATGGTGATCGTTACTTCTCCCCAGGCCCCGGTATCGTCCTCGCCGCTTCGGCCGGAAAAGACCCCGTCCTGATAGTTTGCCCCGGCGCAGCCGGAAAAAACCAGCCCCAGCGCCAAACTAAAAAGCATGAACCATTTTTTCACCTTTTCCTCCTATCCCGGCTGCTTATTTTGCAAGATCCGGGCAACCCGTCCGTGTTCCAGTACCACGGTCCGCTCCGCGTCCTCGGCCACCTCCGGGTCGTGGGTTACCACAATAATGGTACTGCCCTCGGCATGGAGCTTCTTAAAAATAGCAATGACCATATTTTCATTGGTCTCGTCCAGATTTCCGGTGGGTTCATCCGCCAGGATAAGCATGGGATAGTTGATCAGCGCCCGGGCTATGCAGACCCGCTGCTGTTCCCCGCCGGAAAGCTGGCTGGGCAGATGCTTGGCCCGGTCGGCAAGGCCCACCCGATCCAGGGCTTCCAGGGCTTCCTTCTCGTCGGGCATACTGTGGTAGTACTGGGCCACCATCACATTCTCCAGGGCGGTCAGGTAGTTCACCAGGTGAAACTGCTGAAAGATAAGGCCGATCTTATCCCGCCGCAGGGTGGTAAGATTCCGGGCGCTTTCCTGGGAAATATTCCGGCCATCTAAATAAACCGAACCGGAACTGGGTTTATCCATACAGCCGATGATGTTCATCATGGTGGTCTTTCCCGAACCGGAGGGGCCCATAATTGCCAGCCATTCCCCCTGCTTCACCGTCAGGTCTATGTTTTGCAGGGCCTTGAGGTTTCCGTACACCTTCGAGATACCCTTGAGTTCCAATAGGTCCATATCATTCTCCTCGTAACACAATGGCGGGGTCCACATCGGTCGCCCTCCGCACCGGGATAAGGCAGGCCAGGGCGGTGATGATCACCGATACCAGAATGGTGGCGGGCGCCACCAGGGGTCTAAACCCGATGGACCGGCTGAACACGTTGATACTCACCATCTGGGCAAAGAAAAAACCGAACAGCGCCCCCAGGATACCCCCGATGGCGCCCAGGAAAATCCCTTCCCCCAAAAATTCAATGATGAGGCTGGAGTTCGCCGCCCCCAGGGCCTTCCGCAGTCCTATCTCTTTGCGCCGTTCCGCCACCACCGCCATCATGGTGGTGGCCACGCATATCATAATGAGGAGGAGGACGATCACCGTGACCAGGTAGATCAGGGCCCGGAGCTTGGTCAACACCGCCCCCTCGGAATCGGTAACCCGTTTCACCAGCCGGGGGCTTACCCCGGAAACCTCCGCGCTGATCCGGTCGGCCAGGGCCTGCAGGTCGCTGCCGGAGGCGGAAATGCTGCACTCCACCACATCGATCCTGCCCCCCTCGCCTATCATGTCGTCAAAATCCTGGAGGGACAGAAAGATGAAGGCCTCTTCGGTGCCGCCGGTCTGCACCACCCCGGACACCCGGAACAGGCGGCCTTCGGTGATACCGTCGGGGGCGGTGATCTTTCTGCCCTCCGCTCCGGTGCCGTTAATGGTAAATTCGCTCCCCGGCAGCAGGCGGATCCGCTCGGCCACCTCCTGGCCGATCAGGGCTTCCCCGGGGGATTCGGGCCAACGGCCCTGGACCAGCCAATAGGGGCTGGTCTTCCGGGCTTCCTGCAATTCGGTTCCCGCCGCCATAAAGGGCTGTTCGTTTATCTTCACCATCCGGTAACGGTAGGGGGCGGCTCCCACCAGGTCCTTTTGGGGAAGGTAGGCCAGGGTTTCCCTGACCCGGTCCATGGTGATGGTGGCCTCGTTCCCCGCGGGAACCAGGACAAAGTTGGTCCCATAGGAACGGAACTCCTGGCCCATTTGCCGGGGAATATCGTAATAAATGGTACTGAGTCCCGAGAGAATGGTTGCCCCCACGGCTACCGCCAAAAGGGCCACGATCATCCGGGACCGCCGGCGGAGGAGGGAACTGGCCACCATCTTGAGGTAGAACCGTTGTTTATTCATGCTGTCCCCGCTTTTTACCGTCCATGAAGCACCTCCGCGGGCCTGAGGGAGAGGAGGAGCCGGATTGAAGGGATACTCCCCGCCATGGTAACCAGGCACACCAATACGGCCACCAGGGGAATGACCAGGGGTTTAATTTCAATGGCGGAACCAAAAACCGACTGCCCGATGATCCGGGCAAAACCCAGACCGGCAAAGTAACCGGCCGCGCCCCCCAGGATCCCCGTGATGCCGATCTCCGTGAGGACCAGGGCGCTGATGGGGCCGTCATAGGCCCCCACCGCCTTGAGGAGCCCGATCTCCGCGGCCCGTTCCATCACGCTGGCGGTAACCAGGTTGGATATCCCCAGGGCGGAACCGGCCAGGCTTAACAGGGTGATGAGGAGCATCAGAAGCTGGGTTTTTTCCAGAATGGCCCCTTCGGATTCCGCCACCTGCCGGATGGGCTTGGAAACCGCATCGGTGATCACCTCGTCAATCTGATAACAGATGGCGCTCACATAGGCGGTACAGTACCAGGTCTCCCACTCCTTGATGGAAAGCCCCTGGGGGTCCTGGGCGGCCCGGCGGGAAAGCTCGTTGTCCGGGGTGGTAAGGGCGCTCACCTCTACCCGGCTCACCAGGCCCGGCCTGCCGGAAAGTTTCTGGGTGGCCGCCAGGGGGAGGTAGATCGCCCCATCCTCATCTCCCCCGGCATAAAAGATGCCGGTTACCGTAAATTCCCCGGTTTGGACCGGGCCCCGGAGGGTAATGGTATCCCCCAGGCGGAGCCGGTACTGGTCCGCCACGGTTTTTCCCACCATGACGGCAGGTTCTTCATCATCCCGCAGCCAGCTGCCCTCCACATCCCACCAGGTTTTCATGTTCCGCATTCCCGTATCCAGGGCCTCCCCGGTGGGGAGTTCCAAATGGTGGCTGAACCAGGTGCCCACCGCCGTGATATCCCCGTGCCCGTTAAGGGCGACCCGGGTATTAAGGTAGGGCGTAAAATCCACGATATTAAAGGCCCAAAATATGGTTTTGATATTTCCCAGTTCATCTTCATTGAGATATTTATCCGATACCCCGGAACCTTCATCCACCCCGTAGAGATCATCCAACAGGGAAGCTCCCCGGGGAATGACGTTAATGTTGGCGCCGTAGGTTTTCAATTCCTGGTTGACCTTATCCCCCACGTCCAGCATGACGTTCAGCATGGCCGTAGCCAGGGATGCCCCCAGGGCTATGGTGAAAGCCACCATAAGCATCTTGCCCTTCTGGCGAAAAAACGCGCCCTTTACCAATCTCCAAAACATCGAAGCCCTCCCGTTATTTGAACCGGACCTTTTCGTTTTCCAAATTCGCTATCTCTACCACCATATTCCCGCTGCGGAGACTGTAGGCCAGGGGAACCGGGTTACAGCCCCCCTTAAAGCCTATGGTGGAAATATTCATCACCACATCGCAGAGCCGGCAGATCACCTGGCCCTTCCGTTCGTAATATCCCGTGGCGCCGCAGATATCGCAGGCGTCAAGCCCCACCCCGTAGGCGATCTCATTTTTTTTAATCACAATAAAACGCACCTCCGTACCGTCCGAGGCGTAATAGGCAAAACGGTGCAGGTGGCCGTCTTCCACCTGGGGGATGGGGATGAGGATCTCCTCCCCGGCAATGGTCATGGGTTCGGCGGGGGACAATTCTACCCCCCGTTCGGTGTAGGCCTTGACCACCGTGACGCTGAAAATCGAAACAACAAAGCCCACCGCCACCGTAAGGCACCAGCGCCGGTTTGTCCGGAGGCCCGCCCGGATCTTCCGGCGTTCCGCGGGGTTTTTCCCGGAAATGGGGGTCCGTAAACCGGTAATGAACAGGGTGAGGGGAAGCAAAAAGCTTATCCCCATAAGACCATAGAAAAAAACACTATCGTTATTAACCGCCGCGACAATGAGCCTGAAGACCCAGCGGATCATGGGGATGATACGCCGGGCCAGGAGGAATTGCACGATGACGACCAGTTGATGGCACATATTAACCAGGATGGCAGCGGTGAGCAGCACCTTTAAACGCTTCGGGGACAGGCCCTTACCGGTTTTATACAGGGCAAGGACGGTGAGGATCACCGCCAGTAATCCCGCAATAAAACCGATAAATTTAAACAGAAAATCGGTACTGAATATGCTTTCATCGGCCAGGGCAAATTCCGTGGGATACAGAAAGATAGTGGGCAGGGCATAAAACAACAGGGCCCCCGGGAACAGGGCGTTTATATAACCGGGGATGGCTTCGGCCAGGGAAAGGCGTTTTTGCAAAAACGGCAGGTTTCGTAAGGGCTTTTGCACTACTTCCCATAAGAACAGAATATGGAGAATTCCGAATATAATAGCGAAAGATAAAACCCAGAGATTAAAAAAACCCTGGCTGATAAGAGCGGTGGTCCGGCGCAATACCGCGATTATCAGGGCCCCCCCCGTACCGGCGGCGCAGCCCCAAAGGGCCGGCATCTTCCGTCTCTCTCCGCTTCCTCCGGTTTCCTGAACTAATACCGCCCACAGCAGGGCGGTCAGTATCCCAGTGGTCAATAAATGATCGATCACCTGGATGAGATATCTTAACATAATTCCCTTTCTTTACGACGCTAACTACAAAAACAAAGGATGAGGAAATGAGCAGCAAGCCATGGGGAACCGTCCCGCATGCCTTGCTCCCCATCCCTCATGCCTTATTTTTTTACCAGGCCGGGCCCGCGTAGTCTACGGTCCACTTCGCTTCCAGAGGGGCGCCCCAGAACCTGCCGGGAACACCGGTTGCCTGATCCACGTGAAGCACGTAGCCCTGGGCTTCGGGGTTCTGGATGAGGAAACGCACCGTGTAGGTCCCGGGACCGCCGGGACCGGGCAATTTAACGTTGGCGCCGTAGTGGGGGCCGTCGCTGGCGTTCATGGGCATAAACGTGCCCTCCACCTTTTCCCCGGTGGATCTGACGATCTCGTACAGGACCGTCAGGTTGGGCACAAAGTCCCCCACCCCATAGCCCAGATCGTTTTCAGCGGCGGAAATATCCGCCTCCATATGCATGTCCGACTGGGACGCGGGAAGTCCCGCGGCAGCGGGAAGCATATCCACGGGCTGGAAATAAACCCCCGCCACATTGAGGGGCCCCAGCTCAAAGTCATCTCCCAAGGGGAATTCCTCAAAGCCGGCGGCTTCGCCGGGGGTTACCGTACTTTCAGGGCGGGTTCCGCCCTGCTGTCCGCCGGCAAACAAAGAGACGCCGCACAGGACAATCAACAGAAGTACCATCAGTTTTCTGATATTCATGGTACACTCCTCCTACATATTTTTCTCTCAGGTCTTATGACCTGAGTTGTTCCCATTGTTTAGGGCCTTCCCGAAACCGTCGGGCTTGGGGAAGGCCGCTGTATTTGTTAGGCCGCTTTTGGCGCGGCCGCTTTCGCCTTTCCCCGCCTGAGTTGGATGATGAAGGTAATCACGGTGATCACCAGCAGCACGATCTGGGGGATCAGGGTTTCCAGGGTGGGATAGATCCCCAAAATATCGGAGGTCACCCCTGAAATTTGGGTAACGCCGATGACATTCCCCTCCTGGAGTTCTTTGATGCCGTTACCGACAAAGGTAATGGACATGACAAAGAGCAGGACGCTGGTTCCCAGGAAAAAAGGTTTCAGGGGAAGGCGGATGCTCAAAACCCGGATCAATATATAGATGATAACCAAGGCAACGACCCCGACCCCGAGACCCAGCCAGATCATGTTGATATAGGTTTCGGTACTGGCCAGGAGGGCCTGGTAAAAGAGGATCGTCTCCGCCCCTTCCCGGAAAACCGCGAGGAAAGCGGCAAAGGCCAGGGAAAACATGCTCCCCCGGGTAATCGATGCCTGGACCTTGCTTTCGATATAGCCGGACCAGGCCTCGGCCTCGGCCTTGGACACCATCCAGTTGCTCACGTAGAAGAGCACCACCACCGCCAGCAGCATGGTGGCCCCTTCGATAATCTCCTGGTTCTGCCCCCCGGCGACGCTGGTGATCCGGTTCAAAATCCAGGCCATGATGACGCTCACCCCCAGGGCGACGAGGGACCCCCAATATACCGGGCGGGTACGCTTCTTGTTGCCGCTCTTGAGGAGGTAGGCGATGATCGCCCCCACGATGATGATAGCCTCAAAACCTTCCCGGACGATGATGAGCAGGGAACCCAGGAAAACCGCGATGGCGCTCTCCTCCCTGCCGTCAAGCTGGGCAGCGTCCTCCCGGAGCCAAGTCGCCAGGGTATCAAGCTCCGCGGTAATTTCCTCCTGGGGCGCCTGGTTGTTTATGGCCTTTTTTATGGCGCTGAACTGGTATTCCACCTGGGCCGCCCGGGCGCCGGAGATCCGGCTCATCACGATCTTTTCAAACCCGACCTTCTCGTAGAACTGAAAGTAGGCCACATCCACCTGATCCTTTGCCCCCTTGGGGTCCCCGGAAAGGTAGAAGTCATTGGCCTTAGCCAGGACCGCAGCCATTTCCTCGGCGGTTTTGGCCCAGTTCCGGGCCAAGGCCGGCGGTTCCTCTTTGCCGTCAAGCCGGTTCGAGGTAACCCGCAGCAGGTAGAGCAGTTCGTTCTGATTCTCCCGTACCTCCCCCTGGCTTTTGCCTTCCCGCATGATGGTTTTTATATATTCAAACCATTCTTCTATATTTTGTACCCGGGACGGGGAGATAACGGTCCGGATCTGCTCTTCAAAGCCCATTTTTTGATACTCGGAAAACGCGGTGTCCACCATCTCTACGGCGGCATCGACATCTCCCGATATATAGCGGTAGTAGGCTTCGGTCAGGATGAGCCTGACTTCGCGTTCCTTTCCTTCCCAGTAGCCGGCATCGGCAAAAACCGGCGGAAAAATTACCGCAACAAAAAGTATAATTACCAGAGGCAATGTTTTAGCCATCAATTAACCCTCATTGTTAATAGGATCAAACTTCTTGAAGAAGATAGCATTGACTAACTTTTATGTCAAGTATGTTTGTGGAATTTAACATTTTTTTTGAAAAGAAAAAGAGAGTGAGAAGGGAGGAGAGAGGAGTTATGAAATTGGTCGGTTCAACAATACATTTCCTCACTCCTAGCTCCCCACTCCTAGCTGTTTTTTCCTCGTTTTTTATATTTTTTTCCCAAAAACTAAAGCACCCTGCATCCCCGTGCCTTATTACTCCCGGAGGTATTTCATGGCTATCCATAAACCGAAAGACAACAGCTTTAAACTCATCCTCGATGACCACCGCCTCTTTATCGACTTCCTCCTCCGCTACGCCCTGAAGCCTTCATCACATACGGTGGCCTTTCTCGGGGCTCCCGCCCTGCCGCCATCATCCTCTCAACACGCTCCCGCGTGCCCCCCTGGGCGCCTCCCCATCTTCCTCGAAAACTGGGACTCCGATACCGTCAAACAGTCCATTTGACGACAGAAGACCCGCTCTTCTCCGGTTAAAGGTATCCCAGGGCACCTTTTGAGTTTTTAGCCGGGATACCCCTTAAGAAAATTACCGGTACGGTGGGGAAAAGGTGGGGTGGGGTGGCGGTGTACACTCATAGGGGGGACCCTCCGGGGGGACCCTATGAGTGTACAGCCGCCAGGACCCCCGACCAATTTCTCTCCGTACCGGTGAGACTGGATGTATCCCGGGTGAAAAAAGTGCAGGATCTGAAGGGATTACCGGGAGACTACTGGGAAGGGATAGCATTGAATATTCCTGAGGGGATGGTTAAACTGGTAAAGGATGTGATCACGGTCCTCTTGGAACGGCTGGAAGTCCCGGCTGAGGAGATAGAGGCGGTGAAGGAGTATGTGGGGAAGAAGGAGTACCAGACGATGTTTGACGCATTGGTAGAGAGTGTCTTAGAGGACAAACGGCTTGCCCGGGAGGAAGGATGGGAAGAGGGGCGAGAGGAAGGTATCCAGATAGGCACCGAAAAGGGACGAGAGGAAAAACAGGCGGAAGCCTACCGGGAAAAGCTGGAATCGGCCCGGATCCTCAAGGGCTATGGCGTTTCGGTGGAGGTAATTGCCCAAAGCCTGCATCTGACCGTGGAAGAGGTAGCATCCGTCCGGTGATATGGCCCCCCCGACTAATTTTTCCGTAATTCTCAGTTTAAAATAACCACGAACAGGGGGAATAATTCTGACTAACCAACTTTACTCGATTTTCGACTGCCTTTTTCTCACTTAATTAACTGCATAGCGGTCTACTTTACGCCTTCGTGGTGAAATTCTCTTAAAACAACCACGATTTTTTGCTTTGATATCCTGAAATTTATACCTGAATTCTCTCCTTTGTTCGTGGTTAACTGCCTTGCAATCAGCGGCGGACAACACGGAAGCCGATATAACTGTTCCGGATGGAGGGGGACTCGCAGCCGCGGCTGGTATGACGCAGGCTGTTTTCGGTGGAAAGCCAGCTTCCGCCGCGGATAACGCGGAAAGTCCCCGAAGCCGGGCCCAGGGGATTTTGCTGCCTTCCACCGGCATAACTTTCATACCAGTCCCAGCACCATTCATATACATTCCCGCTCATATCATACAATCCCAAGGCATTAGGCCTTTTGGTCATCACCGTCCGGCTGCTTTCCCCGCTGTTCATAGTAAACCAGCCCGTACTGTTTACATTCGGATTGCCGTCGTATACCAAACTGAGATCCGTATTATTACCCCAGCGGGCGGCATATTCCCATTCCGCTTCGGTGGGCAGCCGGTAACCGGAGGCGGTAAAATCGCAGACTATGGCATCACCGCTTCCCTGGTACGCCGGGACCAGCCCTTCTTTTATGCTCCGTTTATTGCAGTACTCCACCGCATCGTACCAGCTTATATTCTCTACCGGAAAGCGATCCCCCTTAAAATAGCTGGGATTATCCTCCATGATCTCCACCCATTCCGCCTGGGTCACTTCATTTTTTCCTATATAAAAACTACTGATCTCTACCTCGTGGACGGGTCTTTCCGACCTGCTGTACCTGCTGCCCATGCGGAAACCTCCCCCCTTAACCAGGATCATCATGTCGGAGGACCGACCGACCGGCCTGGGCTCGGTAGACACCGGGACGTCGGCGTCTTCCTCGGCGGGGGGTGGGGTAGTCCCCTCCACGACAGATGGTTCGGCAGGCTCTGTAGCAGGCTCGGATGGTGCGTCCGGGGAACCGGGTCCCAGGGTTGACGCCAGTTTCCGCATAAGCTCAATGCCATCGGCCACGGATTGATAGCTTATGGCGCCGCCGGCCTGCTGACTGGCATCCGAGGTATTGAGAATGGAGGCAATAAACAGTTTGTTTTCATCCAAAAACCGGATATCACTGGATAATACCTGCTGGACGTTTAAGGCCCTGCCGACGGTTTTGACGTTCGCCGGATTGGCGGCAACAGAATGTTTGATCTGTTGTTCCGTCATAATGGTTTGAAGGGCGCTGTCCCGGGGCTGGACCGAATAACGCCCGGAATTGGCAAGCTCCATGCTCAAAATCTGGATCAAAAGTCTCGCCTCATCCCGGTCAATTCCGGAAGGGACCATCACCGGCAAAATCGACAGGCGGGGGGTGTAGTAGGGGGCATTGTTCTTGCTCGTCGCCGTCAACTGCCGGACCATATCGGGGATCATCTCCTGCAGCTCTTCTATATCGTGATATATCCCATAGGTCCCGGCGATCAAGCGGAATCTTCCCACCTGGAAAACGGTGATCAGGATCAAGTTATCCTCCCCCAGGGATTGGATATGACCGGCCATTACGTAATCGACATTAAACGGACGGCCTAATCGGGCGATGGTATCTACATCGGTCAGGCCGGTGGATTGGTGGAACGGTGATTCCCGGGTAATGGCCTCAATGGTGCTGATCCGGGGGATAACGGTAAAAGACCGGGTCAGTCCGGGGGCATAGGAAAAGAACAAAGCAATGGTTTCCCCGTCCTTGTCGCCGGTAAAGGGCAGGATCCCAAGCCGTGGATTTGTCTGGGCAAAAAGAGCGGCGCTTAGGGCAAAAAATAGGGAAAACGCCGTTATTTTTTTGAAACCGGTCACAACATACACCCCTATGGAGTTTGGCCTTTAACTCATTAGTTTATCAGAAAATTACCCCTGTGGGTAGAGACCTCCCCCAAACTAACGTTTTTTAACCCCGGAGATTACCATTACCTGCCGCCGCCTGCAAGCAGAAGCAGGGCCTTCGTTTATCAAGCCCCCCGCATGGCGGTAAGGCTCCCTAATGAAATTCCCCATCATAACCCCAGTGTTCGTACTCGCCGATGGTCAAATATTGACGGGCGGCGGGTATGCCAAATTCCCGAGTGATATAGTCAAAAAGTTCCCGGGTAAAGCGTTTTTTGGCTTCCGCGTCTGTTTTGGTGTAGACCCGCAGATCGATGTACACCGCGGGCGCTTCGGTCCCGCCCATGTAGAGGGAGGAACTGTCCTGGATACTCACCATAAGGTCCGGTTCGGTTTTCCCGGGGATGATGGTAATAAGACTGCCCAGTTGGTTTTTCAACTTTTCCTTTTGGGGGACGCTGAGTTTCTGTCCGATGGTAACTTGAACGTAGGGCATGGTTTACTCCTTTAGGTTTCAGAATTTCCCGCGGCTAATCCTTGGGATGCTGATAAAATCGTCCGTTAAGCTGCTCGGTTTTTAGCACATTGATAAAGGCATCGGGATCGAGCCTTTTTATCGCCGCGACCAGGGCATTCACCTCCCCGGCGGACACGACCGAATAGAGCATCTCCCGTTCGGCCATTTCGTAACGGCCGATGCCGGAAAAAGAGGTGGCGGCATGGTTGGTCATTTCCCGGATAAGCTCGTAGACCTCCCTGCTTTTGCCGGTAATGATGAGCAGGGTCCTCTGCTGGTAGCCCCGGTACATTCCGGACAAGGTCATGGTGGTGGTAAACTGAAAAATGATCGAATAGAGGACCCGGTTAAGCTCAAAAAGGAAAGCCGCCAGGAGGAGGATGACACAGTTCCCGGCAAAGATATAATTCCAGGCATCCTTCCGGTATTTTTCCGAAATGAAGATGGCGATAAAGTCGGTACCGCCGCTGGTAGCCTCCGCATAGAGGCAGAGGCAAATCGCCGCCCCGTTGAGGATGCCGCCGAACACCGCGGAGAGCAGCTCATCATGCAGTTGGATAACCTGGATAAACATGGCAGGCATCCAGTCCGTAAAAAGACCGGTCAGGATCACCATCAGCCCCGAATAGATGGTGAACCATTTCCCAATATACTTAAAACTGATCGCCGCCGGTATGGCGTTCAGGACAAAGAGGATGATGCTGAAGGGTACGCTGACGCCGCCGAACCGGAGGGCGCATTCCTTGATCAGCAGGGTCAACCCGGTAAAACCTCCGGGGACCAGCCCCCCCGCGTGAACAAAGGTATTGAGATCAAAAGCCATCAGCAGCGCCCCGGCAATGATCAGGAGAAACCGCTTTACCGTATACCAGGTTGAATTTTTATCGTCCATCTCTTTTACTATAGTATAATCCAAAAACCTCCGGCTGTGTAAACACTAAATATACCCATAGAGAATTTAAAAAATTTACCACGAAGGAGAATAAGGAGGGAGAAAAGTTAGGAGAGAGGAGTTAGGAGTGGTTCGTTCTTCCTCAAGCCCCCCCCCAATTCGGCTGAAGGCCTCTTACCCCCCCGGCACTCCGACAGTTTAGGTCCGTGCCGGCGAAGCCCGGCCTAAACTCCCGGAAAAGAGCTGTGGACGCGGACTCTACAGGTTGGGCGTAAAGCCCCCCCCTCCGCCTAATTCGGCTGAAGGCCTCTTACCCACCCCGACCCCCGGCAGTTTAGCCATGCCGGCGAAGCCCGGCGGGGAATTACGCCCCGCTCACGGCTCTGGAATTCCCCGCGGTAACAGACCGGTTACGGGCTGTGGACGCGGACTCTACAGGTTAGTGAGCGGGGCGTAATTCCCCGCCGGGCTTGCTTCGCCAAGCCTAAACTGGTGCCTTAGTATCTACCAGGCAGCGGGACGCGAGGGGAGGGATATTTTCCAGGAGGGAATTCTCTATCTTGCGGCCTCCCGCGGTAATACCCAATTTTCGGTCGGGCCGGGCCTCCCCATGAAAATCGCTGCCCGCCGTGATATAGAGGCCCAGGGATAGACCCAAGGCCTCCAGCCGTTTACACGCCTGGACCTTTGCGGTGGGATGCCAGGCTTCGATTCCGTCAAGGCCCTGTTCGGCAAGCTCCCGGATCAAGGCCGGAAGCCGGCCCCAGGAAACATAGAGGGACATGGGATGGGCCAGAACGGCAAGCCCCCCGGATTCCTTGATGATCCCCAGGGCGCGGCGGAATTCCAGGGCCCCTTTGGGCATAAAAAAGGGCTTCCCCTTGGCCAAAAACCGGGAAAAAGCCTGTTCCCGGTTTTTAACAATCCCCCGATTTACCAGGAAGGAGGCAAAATGGGGCCTTCCGATGGACCCCCCCCCGGACAGGGCCCGTATCTCCTCCAAAGTTACCGGAATACCCTGATCGCGCATACAGTCCAGGATCTTCAGGTTCCGATCATCCCGCAGCCGAGTCAATTCCGCCAGGGCCTCCAGAAAAGCCTTGCTGGGCCGGTTTATCCCCAAGCCCAGGAGGTGAAAATCCCCCTGCTGGATATCCTGGGTCCGGGCAATTTCCAGCTCTACCCCCGGAATAAACCGGATCCCCTGGGTCAAAGCCTCCTGCTGCGCGGCCTCAATACCGTTTATGGTATCATGGTCCGTTAAAGCAAGGGCGGAAAGTCCCTGATCCGCCGCTGATTTTATCAAGGCAGCGGGACTTAAGCTGCCGTCAGAGGCGTTTGAATGGGTATGCAGGTCGATCATAAAAGTTTCATGTTTATCATACGGCGGTATCCGTATTTTTCCAAGGGGCTGCTTCAAAAAATCAGCAATTCTTAGTTTTAACAAAGGACAGAAAAAAGAACCACGAACCACACAAACCTCACGAACAAAAGAGAGAATTCAAGTATTAACTCAGGTGACGTACGGGACCCAAGGAGAGATGAAATTTAACCACAGACCTCACGAACAAGAGGAAATTTCGAACAAAAAGTTCGTGGTGTTCGTGCCGTTCGTGGTTAATCCTATTCTTCCTGCGTAACATGGGGTATTAATTTCAGGATATCGAAGCAAAAGTCTGTATTTTTTCGAGTGGTTCGTAGTTATTTTACATTAAGAATTACGGTCACCAAATCTGCATTTTGAAGGGGACCGGTTAAGAAACGGGTAAATATGCCGAAAATATAAGATGATGAGGAAAGATCGTTGACTGTTCCGATTTTCAACCGTAAAATGAGGATATATAGAAAGGACGGCTCCGGATGTTTAACTATTCTCTAAAAAATGGTATCGTGGTAACATCAGGAGGTTCCCCCAAGGCGGGCAGCCTGGGTGTTTCCGGAGAACGGATAGCTCCCGCCCATAAGGCCCTGACCGTGGATCTGGGGATGAAATCCTTTGTGTATCCCGCCCTTATCAATACCCATGACCATTTGCAGGGAAATTACCTCCCCCGGGTCGGTCCTAAACCGGGAACTTTTTATCTAACCTGGTACCCCTGGGATAATGATCTTAAAGCATCCGATACCTTTACCGAACGTTCCCGTTTGTCCAAGGAAGAACTGTACACCCTGAGCGCCTATAAAAATCTGTTTTCCGGGGTAACCACGGTTAATGACCATTTTCCCCAAGCCCTGAATAAAACCATCTTGCCCACGCTGCCGATCCGGGCCATCCTCGATTACGGTCTGGCCCATGAAGTCTCTTCGTATGACCTTAAATGGGGCGATGGGGTTGAGGTGGAGCACCAGCGGGCGGTCAAAAACGGCTGGCCCTTTATTACCCATCTGGCGGAGGGCTTTGATGAGGAATCCATGGACGGGGTGAAAATTCTGGAACAAATGGGAATTTTGGATAACCATTGCCTGTTGGTCCATGGAGTCGCCTTCAGCGATGAGGATATACGCAGGATAGCCCGGGCCGGGGCCAGTGTTTCCTGGTGCGCCGCCTCGAATATGTTTATGTTTAATGTTACCTGCAAAATCAGAAAATTACTGCAGGCCGGGGTGAATATAACCATCGGTACCGATTCCGCCGCCACCGGATCCTATAACTTTTTTGAAGAGATCCACTATGCCCGGGACCTGTACCGCAAATTGTACGGCGAGGATCTGCCCGCCCAGACGATCTTCGAAATGGTTACCCGCAACGCCGCAAAAGCCTTCTGGATGCAGGATCAGCTTGGCACCCTGGAACAGGGGAAGCTGGCGGATATCCTGGTGTTACGGGGCCATGTAGACGACCCCTATGAAAATTTGGCTTCCGCCGCTATGGAAGACATAGAACTCCTTACCCTGGCGGGTAAACCCCTCTACGGGGAGCTGCGGTTTATCGATTTATTCGGGGGGGAATTGCCCCAGGGGTATTCCCGTATTACCGTGGCAAACCGGCCCATGTTTGTCATCGGCGATCCCGGGATGCTGTATCTTGAAGCCCGAAAAAAGATAGGCTTTAAAAAAATCCTGGATTTTTTGCCCTTTGAGCCTACGGTATAGGTGGAAAGCACGTGCCTAAAACATTACAGTACCGGTCCGGTTCAGTTATCTATTTCCAGGGAGATATGGCGGATAAGATCTTTGTTTTAAAGGTGGGACAGATAAATTTGGTGTATCAGGATATAGAAACCGGTGAAGACACCCACGATTTTGTACAGCCGGGAGAATTTTTTGGGGTAAAATCGACCCTGGGCCACTACCCCCGGGAAGAAAATGCCATTGCCCTGCAGGATTCTACGATCATGGCCTTTACCGTCCCCGAATTTGAATCCCTGGCCCTGTCAAATACCCGGATCATCATGAAGATGCTCAAGATCTTTTCCAAACAGTTACGGCGGATCCACCAACAGGTTTCCAGCGTGATGGAAAAAAAGGAGCAGCCGGACCCTGAATTGGGCCTCTTTAACATCGGGGAATATTATCTTAGAAACAAACAATACTCCCAGGCCAGATACGTGTTTAACCGGTATCTTACCCATTACCCTTTGGGAAGAAAAGCGAACCAGGCGGAGAAAAATCTTGAACTTGCCGAATCCCAGGCACGGGCTGCCGCTGTCGGCAAGGCTTCCGCAAGTCACCGTACTCCGCCCGAGATCGTCAGGGTAAAGCCCCCGGTGGAGGCGCCTAAAAACATATCCGCCACCGCCGCGGCTTATAATGAAGCCATGGACCGTATCCTCAAGAGAAAATACCAGCAAGCCTATATCGCCTTTAACAATATCGTACAGGCCGATGCCGAGCCCGAATATACCATCAAAAGCAGTTATGAACTGGGCCGCTGCCTCTTTTTACTCGCCAAATACCGGGATTGTATACAATATTATACTACGATGATCACCAGATATCCGAAACATCCCAAACTGGCGGAAACCCTCTTTTTTATGGGTCAGTCCTATGAAAAAATCGGTAAAAAGGAACAGGCGGCGATCTTTTTCAAAAAGGCCCGTTCCCTTTCCGGTGAGAAAGAGGATGAGTCCCAGGAAAAAACGGCGAACAAGGCTTTGGGGGCTTAACATGGATATGGCAGCATTCAGCCGGTTTAGCCGGATCTTTCAACCGGGAGAGGTGATCTTTGCCGAATTTGAGCCGGGGTATACCTTTTATTTTATCCAATCCGGCCGGGTGGAGCTGGTAAAACTCATCGGGGATATTGAAAAAATCCTGGATATTTTACAGCCCTCCGAAATGTTCGGCGAAATGTCGCTCCTGGAAAATTCCCCCCGATCCGCCACGGCCATTGCCCTGGATGTGGTAAAGGTGTTGGAATTTAACCGCAAAAACTTTGAAATTCTGATGGAGGGAAACCCCCAAATTGCCCTGCGGCTGCTCAAGCTGTTAGTCAAGCGGATATATGACTCAAAACGGCGGTTCATGACCCTCACCCTGGAGGACGACCATGCTAAAATCGCCGATGTGTTTCTTATGCTGGATGAAACGCAAATCGACATTGATAAGACCAGCGCCTGCCGGACCTTCGAGACCACCACCGATGATATTGCCCATTGGGCCGGCATCAATACCTCCCGCGGCAGGGATATTTTAAACCATTTTGCGGCCCAACGGCGTTTGGAAATAGCTTCCAACCACATTACGGTGAAAAACATCAATGATTTTGCCCGGTTTGTCAATTCCCAGCGCAAAAAGCTCTAAGGACCCGCGCAGAAATAACATGACCGATTGGTCATGTTATTTCCTTATTGCATAAGCAATTAGAATAAAATGCATGGCATTTTATTCTCG
>NZ_JAJQRC010000015.1:0-60610 GCF_046533115.1 Treponema sp. TIM-1 | reverse complement strand
GTAGACACCATTAAGCGACTCTCCCTGAGTTAACCATATCAGGCGCCATATAGTCAAGTGCCGAATGAAGCCGAACCCGATTGTAATAGGCTTCGATGTACATGAACACTGATTGCCTCACCTCTCCCGCCGTATGTTTGCCGTCCAGCGTTTCCAACTCCCGTTTCAGCGTTTTGAAAAAGGTCGCCGCATAGTGTTACAAAATAATCGTCAATGCAAATACCACGTGGTATTTCCTCCTAAAAGCTATTCCGATTCACCGCGTCTCGAAGAGCTGCCAGGGCGGCAGACAGGGACCCGGCCCATGCCGATATTTCCCTGCTTACGTTCCAAGCCCCGGCACTGGCATTCGCTCTTTCAATAAGCCGGTCCAGCAAATCCAGAACATCCGAGCGGTTCCCTATATGGGGTTCCGTGATGATATAGTCCGAGGGCTTCCCTGTCCAGGAGGGGTCATGTTTTTTACCCATAAGTTATGCCCCCTTTTGTTCCGGGAACCTCAAAATTCCCCCGAATACTTCACGCCCAACATTGCTCACTTCCTTGATGTTATCTTCGGTAATGTGATCGGCGTATTGGTCAAAAACCACACGGCTCTTGTGTCCGGTAATGCGGGTTAGTTGCTCTGCGGTCATCCGGTCACTCATCCGCGCCGCCCAATAATGCCGCCAACTGTGGAATACAATATTTCGTGCCTTCCAGTCAATCTTTTCCTGTTCCCGGCCTTCTTGTTCAAACTTCTCATTGAGTTTTTCAATTGCATCATGCAGACCGTCAAGAATCAAATCATCCTGACATGGTCGATCATTTGTTAGACTATAAAAAATATACGCGCCCTTTCCATGAAGCGTTTCCGCTTCATCAGCCAGTGTCAACAGTTCTGCCCGTATTTCGGGGTATAATGGGGCTTGCCGTTCATCACCGTTCTTTGGCGTTTTAAGCCCGTCCAGACGGCTAAAAGAATGACGGATATACAGGCTTTGCTCCCCGATATCCTCACGCCGCAGCGCCAGGATCTCACCGGCCCTCATCCCGGTTGTAGCCGCTACCTTGTTTGCCAAATAGGCCCGCTTTTCCGCCCATTCAAGATTGAATACGGCCTCGGCTTCTTTTTCGGTTAGGATTCCCCGCTTGGCGGGTTTCCCGCTAAACCGGGCAATACCCTTGCAGGGGTCCAACGGAATATACCCTTCCTGGGCCGCATACGAAAGCGCGGAAGTACCCAATACCATGATCCCGTTTATGGTTGACGGACTACGTCCGGTATCTGAAAGGCTCAGGCTAAATGCTTTTATATCCTGCCGGGTGATACTATTAAGCGTTCTATCCTTGAAAAACGGTTCCCAATAGTTTATCACCCGGCCATAATTTAACTTACAGTGATGCCGCCCAATACTATGCCCATGGGCAAGTTTATCCCGAACATAGGGACTTTTTCCATAATCCCAGAATTCCTTGAGGTAATCGATAAATTTGACATTTCCCTTTCCGGTGGCAACTACCGGAATATCAATCAAACCTTTGGCCTTGAGCGCCGCCACAATGGCAAAAGCGTCATCCTTTTCCAAGACGGCCTTTTTGATGGCCGAAAGAATCCCGGACCGGTCAGCGACAACGCCTATGGGTTTAAGTTTGGCGCTTCCCGCTTCGGCCGGATATCCCGGCTGCTTAACCACGGGTAACCCGTCTTTAAGCCAGTCGGCCACAACCAGCAGGGCTTCGTCCCGTGTCCGTTTGCCGGTACTCCGCGCATTGAGCTTGACCCCTTGGGGTGTCAAAAGCTCCGCGTAGAATATCCCGCTCCGTTGATGTAAATAAAACCTCCGCATAATCCCATCCTTCGGGAAAAGGCTTTCTCATACCTTTTCTCATAGTGATTTGATTGATACGCAGGTTTTTCCTGTAGCATTCGCTTTTGTAAAACCCTAATTCCTTATACCATAAAGAATTATCTATACCGGCGAAGAGACTTGAACTCTTACATCCTCGCGGACAGTAGATTTTGAGTCTACCGTGTCTACCATTCCACCACGCCGGCAAATGCACGCCGCAAGGCGTGTAGATGAATAAGTGTAGCACGCGTCGGCGCTCAATACAAGCCACTATCCCCAATAATAGGAGGCGAGCTTAAGCTCGCCGTCTGCGCCGCGCCGGCAAATGCACGCCGCAAGGCGTGTAGATGAATAAGTGTAACACGCGTCGGCGCTCAATACAAGCCACCGCCCCCCACAACGGGAGGCGAGCTTAAGCTCGCCGTCTGCGCCGCGCCGGCTCAAGCGCCGCGACAAGCGGCATTAATCCCCTAACTATAGCATGTGTCGGCGCTCAATACAAGCCACGGTCCCCCATAATCAGCAATTCTCAGTTTCAACAGAGGGCAAAAAAACCACGAACCACACAAACCTCACGAACAAAAGAGAGAATTCAGGTGTTAATTCCAGGATATCGAATCAAAAGTTCGTGGCTAATTATTCCCCCTGTTCGTGGTGTTCGAGTGGTTCATGGTTAATCTTCTTCAATACTATATTTCTATGCGTTAGCTCGCCGTCTACGCCGCGCCGCCCGCCAAATAAGCGATAGGGACTGCATTTTACCTAAATTTTACAATGCCCAGATCTAGTTTTTACCTCCCCCTGGTATGTTTTTAGTGGTTGAGAGAATCAACCGCAATCTTTGTTCGGAGGAAAATATGAAAATTACGGGTTTATTGATGTTAGGTCTTGTGTTGCTGCCGGGTTTTGTCTTTGCCGGGGGAAAGACCCAGGGCGGAACCGGAAGCACGGAAACGATCCCCACCGAAATTACCGTTATCAGCCGGGAAGACGGTTCCGGGACCAGGGGGGCGTTTATCGAGCTTTTTAAGATCGAGGAACGGGACAGCGCCGGCAAACGGGTGGATAAGACCACCAAAGAAGCGGTGATCTCCAACCGTACCGATATTATGCTTTCCGCGGTGGCGGGAAACCCCGCGGCCATCGGTTATGTGTCCCTGGGCTCCCTGAATACCACGGTTAAGGCCCTGAACATAGACGGAACTGCCGCATCCATCCCCAATGTGGAAAGCGGCAGCTACAAGATCATCCGGCCCTTTAATATTGCCGTTAAGGGAAGCGCCGGCGCCGCGACCCAGGATTTTATCGCCTTTATTTTAAGCCGGGAAGGCCAGGCGGTAGTTGCCAAGGGCTATATCCCGGTGGCGGCCAATGCCCCGGCATATACCGGTTCCTCCTCGGGGAGGGTGGTTTTAGCCGGATCTTCTTCGGTTACCCCGGTGATGGAACAACTCCGGGAGGCCTATCTGACCCGCAACCCCAACGCGGTCATTGAGATCCAGATGAGCGATTCCTCCACCGGTATTAAAGCGGCCGTGGACGGTACCTGTGATATCGGTATGGCTTCCCGGGAACTTTCGGACACGGAAAAGGCCCAGCTTACCCCCACGAAGATCGCCATCGACGGGATCGCGGTGATCGTCAACCCCGGCAATCCCCTGAACGGCCTCAGCTCTGCCCAGGTAAAACAGGTTTTTACCGGGGAAATCACCTCGTGGGAGGGGCTTAAATAAATAAACCGCAAAAAACCCGGACACGTAAGTCCGGGTAACCATGGGATAAAGGACAAGGGTATGGACAAAGACGGGATCATGCAGAAGGTCTTTCAGGGGACGGCAATATTTTCCGTGCTGATTCTCTTTCTGATTTGTGTTTATTTTTTCGCCGGCGGGCTCCCCGCGGTGGGGAAAATAGGCTTTTTCCCCCTGATTTTGGGGAAGGAGTGGTCCCCCTCGGACGTACCCCCCCAATTCGGGATACTCCCCATGATCCTGGGGAGTATCTATGTCACCATCGGGGCCATGATCTTTGGGATCCCGGTGGGAATTTTCTCGGCGGTTTTCCTGGCCAAGTATTGCCCGGCCCGGTTGTACCGGCTGCTGAAACCCGCCACGGACCTCCTCGCGGGGATCCCCTCGGTGGTGTACGGGTTTTTCGGCCTCATCGTGCTGGTTCCCCTGGTCAGGAACCTCTTCGGCGGGACCGGGATGAGCCTCCTCACCGCCGCGGTCATCCTGGGGATCATGATCCTCCCCACGATTATCGGGGTCAGCGAGGCGGCCATCCGGGCCGTACCGGATACGTATTATGAAAACGCCCGGGCCCTGGGGGCCAGCCAGGAACGGAGCCTCTTTTTTGTGGTCTTCCCCGCGGCCGGCCGGGGGATCGGCGCGGGGATCATCCTGGGTATAGGCCGGGCCATCGGAGAAACCATGGCGGTGATCATGGTGGCGGGAAATCAGGCCCGGATCCCCCAGGGGATTTTAAAAGGGGTCAGAACCCTCACCTCCAACATCGTGATTGAAATGGGTTATGCCTCGGATCTGCACCGGGGGGCCCTGTTCGCCACCGCCCTGGTACTTTTTGTTTTGGTTCTGCTCCTCAACATAACCGTGGTTTTTTATAAGGGGGAACTATGAAGTCCCGGATGTGGAAACAACAGGACCCCCTCTCCCTGGTTCTGCGGGTTTTGGTGGTGGGCTTCGCCACCCTCACCTTTGCCATCCTCCTCCTGATTATAGGATATATCCTTTTCCGGGGCATTCCCCATTTGAAAGGTTCCCTGTGGTCGCCGGTTTACACCACCAAAAACGTATCCCTCCTTCCGGCCCTGATCAACACCATCCTGATAACGGTCCTGTCCCTGGTGATCGCCGTCCCCCTGGGGATAGCCACGGCGATTTACCTGGCGGAATACGCCAAATCCGGCAGCCGTCTGGTTCGGATAGTCCGGGCCGCCGCCCAGACCTTGGCGGGGTTTCCCTCGATTGTCTACGGTCTTTTCGGCCTTCTGTTTTTTGTGACCTCCCTGGGCTGGGGCTATTCCCTGCTCTCCGGGGCCTTTACCCTGGCGATCATGATCCTGCCCCTGATCATCCGGACCAGCGAGGAGGCCCTTCACTCGGTTCCCCTGACCTACCGGGAGGGAAGTTTTGCCCTGGGAGCGGGAAAACTCAGTACCGTCTTTTTGATCGTCCTCCCCTCGGCGGGACCGGGGATCCTCGCCGGGGTGATCCTGGGCATCGGGAGGATCCTGGGGGAGACCGCCGCCCTGATCTACACCGCCGGCACCGTGCCCCAGATACCCCGGAACCTGCTCTCCTCGGGCCGGACCCTGGCGGTCCATTTGTACGCCCTCTCCAGCGAGGGACTCTATACCAGCGAGGCTAACGCCACGGCGGTGGTACTCCTGGCCCTGACCGCGGGGATAAACTGGTTTTCCGCGGTACTGGCCCGGCGGGTCACCCGGATTTAAGGACAGCAACATGGTAAAGATAAAAACCGAAACCCTGGATGTGTTTTTCGGCGGTTTTAAGGCCCTGCATGGGATAACTATGGATTTCCTCGATAAGGAGATCACCGCCCTCATCGGTCCTTCGGGCTGCGGAAAATCCACCCTCCTTAAAACCCTGAACCGGATGAACGATCTGGTAGAGGATTTTCGGATTTCGGGTAGGGTCAGTCTGGACGATGGGGACATATACGAACCGGGGGTGGATGTGGACAGCCTGCGGCGGCGGGTGGGTATGGTTTTCCAAAAACCCAATCCCTTTCCCATGAGTATCTACCAGAATATCGCCTTTGGCCCCCGGACCCAGGGGATCCGGGAAAAGGGAAAACTGGACGAAATCGTGGAAGGGGCCCTGCGGTCCGCGTCCCTGTGGGAGGAGGTAAAGGACCGGCTAAAGAAGAGCGCCCTGGCCCTTTCCGGGGGCCAACAGCAGCGGCTCTGTATCGCCCGGGCTTTGGCGGTGAACCCGGAGCTTATCCTGATGGATGAACCCACCTCGGCCCTGGACCCTATTTCCACCCTCAAGATCGAAGATCTTATGGCGGAACTAAAGGCACAATACACCATCATTATCGTTACCCATAATATGCAGCAGGCCGCCCGTATATCGGACCGGACCGCCTTTTTGCTTTTGGGAGACCTGGTGGAATACGACAAAACGGAGAGGGTGTTTTCCCAGCCCCAGGACCGGCGTACCGAGGATTATGTGACCGGAAGGTTCGGGTAAGAAACCCGGCCTTTTCCAAAGCCTTTCCCGAACCCGGCCGGATTTTGGGAGAGGCATCTATATCATAGAGGAGTTTGGCAGATGCGGAAGGAATTTTTACTCCAACTGAAAAAAATCGATGACCTGGTTCTAAAAATGGGGACCCGGATTGAAGAAACCTTTGCCCTGGCCCGGGAAGCCCTGCTTAACGGGGATAAGGCAACGGCGGAGGAAGTGGTGTCCCGGGATGTGGAGTTATGCCAGATGGAACGGGACATCGAGATCCTCTGTATGCATCTGCTCCTCACCCAACAGCCGGTGGCCCGGGACCTGCACCTGGTGGTGGGGGCCCTGAAGATGATCACTGATCTGGGCCGTATCGGGGCCCAGATAGTGGATCTGGCCAAATACGCCATAATTTTAAAAAAGCCCCGGATTAAGCTAAAAAAACTGGACCACATGATGGATCAGACCGGGGCTATGCTCAACCGCAGTATCAAGGCCTTTGTGGAAAAAGACGAATTGGCGGCCAATTCGGTGATTGACAACGATGAGCAGGTGGATAAATACTTTATCAAAATCCGGGAACACCTGGCGGAACAGGTTGAAAAGTCGCCGGCCCTGGCCCCCGAATCCTTAAGCTGGCTTATGGTGATCAAATACCTGGAACGGATCGCCGATCATGCCTGTAATGTGGCGGAATGGACTTTTTTTGCGGTCACCGGCCGTCACCGAGAGCGCCCGGATTGAGGATAGTCTTGTACGGAGGGATATGGAAAAGGCCCTGATTTACGTGGTGGAAGACGACCCGGATATACGGGATTTGGAGCTCTATTCCCTGAGCGGAGCGGCCTTTGAGGCCCGGGGTTTTGCTTCGGGCGCCGAATTCCGGCAGGCCCTGAGAAATACCCCGCCCCGGCTGGTGATCCTGGACCTCATGCTCCCCGACGAGGACGGTCTTTCCATCCTGAAACGGCTCCGTTCCCAACCCCAAACCGCTTCGATCCCGGTGATCCTGGTGACCGCCAAAACCACGGAGATGGACAAGGTGAAGGGTCTGGATCTGGGGGCGGATGATTATGTGGTCAAGCCCTTTGGGATCATGGAGCTGCTATCCCGGGTACGGGCGGTACTCCGCCGGGCCGACGGCGGCGGCAAGACCGCGGCGCGGACCTTTAAATCCATCACCGTGGATGAGGAAAAATGGCTGGTCACTGTGGACGGGGAAAAGCGGGAACTTACCTACAAAGAATTTGAGCTCCTTAAAAAGCTGATCTCCTACCCCGATGTGGTTTTTACCCGGGAACGGCTGATCAACGAGGTATGGGGCTTTGATTATATCGGAGAGACCCGGACTGTGGACATCCATATCCGTACCCTGCGGAAAAAGCTCGGTCCCGCGGGAAGGTATATTCTGACGGTCCGCCATGTGGGGTATAAAATAGGGGAGAGCGAAAATTGAATCGAGGTGTTCCGTAATCGTACTATGAAACGTAAAATTTACCGGTACCTTTGCCTGATCAGTATGTTTGTCCTGGGGATAACGGCCCTGGCAAGCCTCTTCTTTTTTTACCGTATCCTTCTGGAGCAGGTCCGGCATGACCTCCGCGCCGAGGCCCGGCTCCTCTGCCGGCTGGACCTTTCCAGCATTGCCCTCCTCCCGGCGGAAACGGGGGTAAGCCGGGTCACCCTGGTGGACCCGACGGGAGCGGTACTCCTGGACACCCAGGCGGAACAGGAGGCCATGGAAAACCATGGGGACCGGCGGGAGATCCGGGCCGCCCTGGCCTCCGGTGAGGGCTGGGCCCTGCGGCGTTCCGGTACCCTGGGGAGGGTGATGGTGTATTACGCCCTCCGCCAGGACGACGGGAGGGTTCTGCGCCTTTCCCGGCGGATCGATACCCTCTGGATGATCCTGCTCCGGGCCCTGCCCCTGTTCGCCATCCTCTATGGCGGGCTTTTTATCGGCTGCCGGGCGGCTGCTTCGGTCCTGACCCGGCGGATCATCCTCCCCATGGGGCAGCTGGTGGACCGGCTGGATTCGGTGGACCTGATCCCCCCCTACCCGGAACTGGCCCCCTTTATCTCCGCCCTGGCGGAAAAAAACCAGGGGCTCCAGGACCAGATGGCCCAGCTGCAGCGGCAAAAAGCCGAAATGGAACAACTCACCGCGGACATGGAAAAGGCCGGGAATATACGCCGGGAATTCACCGCCAACGTGTCCCACGAACTCAAAACCCCCCTGACCACTATCCGGGGTTACGCGGAACTTATTGCCAACGGCATGGCCGGAGAGGGCAAGGAGCGGGAATTCGCCGGCAAGATCGAACGGGAATCCCTGCGGCTCCTCTCGTTGATCACGGATATCCTGAAACTTTCGGAATTGGAGAATTTCCTCGTTCCCCCGGAGGAGGAAAATTGCAGCCTTTGGGAGATCGCCGCCGAATGTATTGAAAGCCTTACCCCCCTGGCAAAAGAAAAAAACCTCCATTTTGAGCTGACCGGGGAGGACGCCATAGTCAGGGGCGACCGGGGGCTCCTGGAACAGTTGGTCCGTAACCTCTGTGACAACGGGGTGCGGTATAACCGGGAGGGGGGCAGCGTCCGGGTAAGCATAACGGCCGAGTCCGGGGTCCCGTCGGTGACCGTCGCGGATACGGGGATCGGGATCCCCCCGGAACATCAGAACCGTATCTTCGAGCGCTTTTACCGGGTGGACAAAAGCCGGTCCAAGGCCTCGGGGGGTACGGGCCTGGGCTTGGCCATTGTCAAACACATCGCGGAAAAATACCGCGCCGAAATTACCGTCACCAGCGTGGTGGGGGAAGGAACCGCCATAACGGTGACGTTTCCTTCATAAATTCTCTCCTTTGTTCGTGAGGTTCGGGTGGTTCGTGGTTTTTTCTGTCCTTTATTGAAACTGAGAATAGTTGTATTGGGAAAGGGTGGCATTGAAAATTCCCGAGGGGATGACTAAACTGATACAGGAGGTGATCACGGTCTTGTTGGAGCGCTTGGATATACCGCCGGAGGAGATAGGGGCGGTAACGGAGCAGGTGGTAAAGAAGGAGTATCGGACGATGTTTGACACATTGGTAGAGAGTGTATTAGCGGAAAAACGGATGGCCCGGGAGGAAGGGCGAGAGAAGGGACGCGAGGAAGAGCGGGTGGAGGCCTATCAGGAAAAGCTGGAATCCGCCCGAATGCTCAAGGGGTACGGTGTTCCCATTGAGGTTATTGCCAAGAGCCTCCATCTGACCCCGGAAACGGTAGCTGCTCTCTAACCGTTTGCCGCGCTGAATTTGTTGGGAAAGCCGCGCTTTGCGCGCAAGGTGTATGCGGCCAAAGGGCCTTATACACCTCTAAGTAACTCTCTCGGTTTTGATCCTTGGGCGGCGCCGCAGGACGGCTAAAGCCGTCCTGCCCGTTGTTGGGTGCTGTGGCATTATTGGGCGCCACGCCGCGCTGAATTTGTTGGAGGAGCCACGCTGTCGCGCGCAAGGTGTATGCGGCCAAAGGGCCTTATACGCCTCTAAGTAATTCTCGCGGCTTCGACCCCTGGGCGGCGCCTACGACTCCCCGGCGTTCCATCTCCTCTACCAGCCGGGCGGCACGGTTGTAGCCTATCTTGAGGCGGCGCTGGATATAGCTGGCGCTGGCTTTGCCTTGCTGCACCACCACTTCCAGGGCCTTGTCGTAGAGGGGGTCGTCGCCCTCGGAAAAGAGGGAGGGGGCGGCCTCGTCGTCTTCGTCGTAGAAAATTTCGTCGTCGATATAGTCCGGGGCCCCCAGGGTCTTCACAAACTCCACCACCCGTTCCACCTCCTCTTCGGAGACAAAGGCCCCCTGGATGCGGACGGGGAAGGGGTCCACCACCCCGGCATAGAGCATGTCCCCCTTGCCCAGGAGCTTTTCCGCGCCCACCAGGTCGATGATGATCCGGCTGTCCATCTTGCTGGCCACCATAAAGGCGATCCGGCTGGGAATATTGGCCTTGATAAGGCCGGTGATCACGTCGATGGAGGGCCGCTGGGTGGCCAGGACCAGGTGGATCCCCACGGCCCGGCTCATGGCCGCCAGGCGCGCCACGGTGGATTCCAGTTCCTTGCCGGTGGTGGCCATAAGGTCGGCGAATTCATCGATCACCACCACGATATAGGGCAGGTGTTCCGCGGCGATACCCCGTTCCTTGATCCGTTTATTGTAACTGCGGATGTCCCGGACCCCCATGGAGTCCAGGCAGGCGTAACGCCGCTCCATCTCGTAGATACAGTACTGCAGGGCCTGGAAGGCCCGTTTCGGCTCGGTGATCACCGGGGTCAATAAATGGGGAATATCGTTGTAGAGTTTGAGTTCCACGATTTTGGGATCGATCAGGATCAGCCGGCATTCCGCGGGGGCCCGCTGGTATAATATCGAGAGGATCATGGAGTTGACGCAGACCGACTTGCCCGATCCGGTGGAACCGGCGATGAGGAGGTGGGGCATCTGGACCAGGTCCACGGTTTGGGCCTCCCCGGTGATGTCCTTCCCCAGAACCACGGGGATCTCGGGCTTCTTGCCCTCCCGCCGCAGCTCTCCCTCGATGATCTCCCGAAAGGAGACGATGTTCCGTTTTTTGTTGGGGACTTCGATCCCCACGGCATGTTTCCCCGGGATGGGGGCCACGATCCGCACCGAAGAAGCGGCCAGGCGCAGGGCGATATTGTCCTGGAGGTTCACGATCCGGGAGAGTTTGACCCCCGGCGCGGGGAGGATCTCGAACATGGTGATCACCGGCCCCTTGCGGATCCCTGTTACCTCCGCCTGGATCTTGAATTCCTCCAGGGTTTCCTTGAGGGTTATCGCGGCGTCCCGGGTTCCCTGATCGATGATCCAGTACTGGCCGTCGGGGTATTGGTTGAGGATCCCTTCCACTGGGACCTGGTAGGGCAGCCGTTTGTTTAGTTTCCCTATTTTTGTTTCCCTTCTGCCGTTGAGGTTTTCTTTCGGCTCGGCCTCTTCCACCCAGGCGCCTTTGCCGTAGGGGCTTACTTCCTCCGGAGCCTCATCGTCCACATATTCCGGTTCATCCTCCGCCTCATCGGGAAAAATTTCGTTCACCGGTTCTAAGGGCTGGAAGTCCTCAAAAAAATCAGGTTCCTCAATATATGCGTCGAATTTTTTTACCTCGTCCTTGACCAGATGCCGGGTTTCCATACCGTACCGGGGTGCTGAATCGGAGAATCCCAACAGTTTATCCGTCTGAGGAGGGCTTTGGGTTTGGCCGCTTCCTTCTGTAAGGAAAGCCGCTTCGCTATAACCAGCATTGATAGTCCCCTTGGGCGGGGGAAGCAAACCCTGGGTAGATCCGGCCCGGCCTGTCCTGGCCGCGGGGCGCTGATCCGGTACCGGCAGGGGAAACAACAGGGAAACCAGGGCCATAATAATCAAACCTTCAATAAAGGTTAAGCTAATGACCAGAAAGCAGAAACCGGTTTTGCCCAGGGACGCAAGAAAGGGGATCCGGTCCGCATAATCCACAAAATCCCGGATAAAGGCAAAGCCCAGGGCCAGGGTGAAGAAGGGGAAAACCCCGGCATTCAGGATGAAGATCCGGTTGGGGCGGTACCGGGGATCTGCCAGAAGCAGGGCGGCCCCCAAGAGGTATAAGGGGATACCGAAGGACAGGAACCCGTAGGCGTCGGTTAAAAAATCCACCGGCAGCGCGGGGACCTCTGCTAGGTTAAAAAAGGAAACCGCAACGGAAAAGCCCAACCACAGGGAGAATACCCCTAAGCCCAAAGCGCCCGCCATCGCAGCGAGACGAAATTTATAATCAGGGCGGGAAAAAAATGTTTTCAAAATCACGGGACCGGAACCTCCTTTATAAATATATCGGCAACTACCGCCTCCATCGTCATACCATAATACAGATATCCGTATACCGCCGCCGAGGACAGGACCTTTCTGCCGTAATCCCGGGTCTCGCTTACTTCAATGGTTTCGGGAAAGAGGTCCCCCGGCAGCTCCGGTAGGGCGGTCCGCCAGCGGGAGAGGCGGCCCATACCCCCGTTGTAGGCCAAAAGGGCCAGCATGGGACTCTCCATGCGGTCCATGAGGTACCGTAAATACCGGGTCCCCAGGGGAATGTTGATCTCCGGGTTCCGGAGGTCGATTTCCCCCTGATCCCGGTAGTCGGGGCCCCCTTCCCGGCGGATCCGGCCGGCCATCTCCTCCGCGGTGGCGGCCATCAGCTGGGTCAGCCCTATGGCCCCGGCCCGGGAACCGATGTCGGGAATAAAGGCGCTTTCCGTCCGGATAAGGCCGTATAAAATTTCCGGGGGCAACCGCTCCTTCCGGGCGCTCCCCTCGATCAGGCCGATAAAGGGCCGGGGATAGGCCAATTCCAAGTCCCGGCGGCTTAACCTATAATCTTCCCGGGCCATATAGTGGGCGCTTATCCTGATGGAATCCCCCCAGCGCCCGGCCTTGGCAAAGGTTTCGGCCAGAAACCGCAATTCCCCTATAGGGAGATCCCCCATCACCGGCGCAAGATACGAAAAAGCATAGGATGCGGCGCCATAGGTAAAAAAGCCCAGGAAAAAATCCATCCCCTCCCCGGAGGGAGTCCGGGTCCCGCCGGAAATTTCTTCTGGTATGGGGGGGATCTCTTCCCCCAAATACACGGCGGCCAGGGCCCGGTAATAAAAGGGCGCCTTTTTCTCTTCCAGGACTATCCTGAAATAAGGCCGGGCCGCCGCGGTTTTATAATCCGATCCGAGGGGAGCGCCGGAAAAGTCCGGCAGATTCCCGGCTTTTGCGGCGGGTATATAGCCTTCCAGGACCGCCCGGCCGATAATATAGGCGTATTTAGCCCGGCTTATCCCATCGGTCCCCGGGCGGATCAGGGGGAAAACCGCTAAAAATGAATCCCATTGCCCGGATAGTATCAGTTCCCGGGCGAGCTGGTCCAGCAGGTCGGTAAAATACTCATCCTCGTGCCATAGGGTGATATAGGTCTTGAGGAGGGGTATCACCGCGCCGGGATCATCCTCCAGGGTTATCTCAAGGATATACCAGATGCAGGCGTCCCGCTGGAGAGGGTCGGGGGCAAAAGAAAGGGCCCGGGTAAAAAACCGCACCGCTTCCCCGTACTGTTCCCGCTGCCGCAGGATCCTCCCCCCGTAATACCACAGCCTGAACCGGATGTTCCCGGCCTCCGCCGTGGTAAGCCCTTCCCCGCCGGAACGGATCCGCTCGTCCCATTCCGAAAAAAGTTTTATCCCCTCCTCCCCGGCGGCGGTATATTGAAAGGCCTTGCCCAAATCCGCGAGGAGTTCGGGGTAGGCAAAAAAGAGGCTTTGCCCCTCCAGGGGGATTCTGAAGTGTTTAAGCCCTTCGTCATAGGCAAAACGGGCTACGGAAAACCGGCCGGCTATTGCGGCGGCTTCGGAACTTGAAAAAGGGGAGGGGAGTTTCCGTATTTCCCGAAAAGCCCAGTGGTGGGGGCCTTCCAGGGGGCCGGAAAGGAAGAAATCCAGGAGCTCCGGGGAACGGTTTTCCCCGGCCCGGATCGACCCCAGGAGGAAAAGGGCCCTGCCCCAGGGGGAGGGATCGTTCCGGTCCCGGTACTGTTCCGACAACTCGTCAAACCTGCCCAGGGTATAGAGGACCCCGCCGTAGAGTTCCTCCACACCGGGGGTCCCGGCCAAGGAGGCCCGCCTTTTTTGCAGCCCCGGCAAGAACCGTTCCGCTAAACCGGTGTCTTCCCCTTCCAGCACCAGGGGGAGGAGTTTGACCGCCGCTTCCTCCTGTATTTTGCGGGAGGGACTTTCCAGGGCAGCGCCAAAGAGGAGCGCCGGAAGACGGGGGAGGCCGGGGTTATCCGCGGTCCCGGCTTCCGGGGATTGGGCCAAAAGCCCTGCGTAAAACACGGCCGAGGGGTGGATCCGCCGTAATTCTTCTATCCGCCGGGGATCGGCGTTAAGGATAAACGCTATGTCCCCCTGCCTGAGCCGCTCGGCGGCCTCCTCCAGGGGCAGATCCAATACGGAAATTGCCCTGCAGGCGCCAAGGTTGACGATGAAAACAAAAAGGGAGACGAGAAGCGGGACCCGCTTCCTAATTCCTGGGCGGAATACGGATCGTGGTTCCCGATATGATACGGTTTGGATTACGGATATTATTAAACCGGGCAATACGGGAATAAAGCCAAGGATTACGATAAAAAGCCTCCGAAATTTCCCACAGGGTATCTCCCCATTGTATTTTGTACGGAAACCCTCCCTGGGGGATGGTCGTTGGCACCTTGTACCGGCTGACCGGCGCGCCGGCCCGCTCCCGGGAACGGGCCGGCGCCACGGGTTTCGCCGCCGCCGGCGCCTCAATGACCGGCGGTTCCGCCGGGGGGACCGGGGCTTGGGCCGTTTCCACCGGGGATTCTGCCGGAGCCGGCGGGGCCGCTGCCGGTGGCGAGGCAGCCACTACCGGTGGGGGCGCTACTGGTGGCGGAGCCACCACCGGCGGGGGCGCTACCGGTGGTTTTGGAGCCGGGGCTTCCGCCACGGGTTTCCCGGAACCGGGAAACAACCTGCTCAGCAATGCCCCCTGGGTAAGGAAAAGCCATATACCCAACCAGAGGATAATAAACACCACCCCGCCGATAATCAACAGGAGGGGCAAACGGCGGTTAATATCTTTATCGGCAGGCTTCTCCTGTTTATATAGCTCGGTGGGGGGAGAGTCATAGGATTCCAGCTCAAAATCGGGAATCGTGATATCCCCGCCGTCTTCCTCAAGCGAAGCAAGGGAAATATTCAAGTGGTAATATTCGCCTTGACCGTGCCCATGGGCATCCAGATCCACCGCATTGGCGATAATTTCCCCTGCGGCGTTGGAACTGATGGTCAGCTCCACCGAAGGAGCCCCCTTGGGCTTGGGGCTGATCTGCTCAATTACCAAACTCCCGATATACAACGCATCGGCCATGGTCTTGGTGACACTTTTATACAGATCTATCTGGACACTTTTTTGTGCATCATGAACCGTGGTAAGGATAAGCCGTTTTTTTGTAGAAGACTTCTCTTCCAAAATAGGATAGAATTCTCCGTTCGCGATCTTAATACCAATAGTTGATGCCATTGGACATGCTCCTCTTACTAATTTAGAGAAGCTTAGGCCTTTTGTCAATCTGATTTTGTTTAGAACAGAGATTTAGTGGTTTCATATTTCTTGACATATTCGTAAAATTACAATAAGATACATTTTGTCAAGTTGCCTCAAAAGAGCAGACTGAATTTCGAAAGATATTCCACCAATTTAAACAAGAAAATCAAACGGATTTTGGGTGAGTAGGCCGAAATCCGGGGAGTTTTTTTGTCAAAAGGGGTGATTCATGGGGCAAATCCAGGAGTCAGGGGAGTTTTCCCTGGCCGATAAAGGAGATATAGGATGAAAGGGTTTAAGGTTTTAATGGTTCTCTGCGGCGCGGCGCTGGTGATAGCGGGATGCGCCATTCCCATGGGTGATGACTTCTTGATAACCCGGGAGGGAAAAACCAGTCTTATCTATATAATTGACTATAACCTGCAAACCTATGTTCCCATTCCGTCCCGGGGCCAGCCGCCGGTAACCGGGGTAAATCGAGGGGACCTGGATCTGAGCGTGGTATGGAAAGACCAAAGCGGTAATGCGTTACCGGGCCTAACGGTTTTTGCGGATAATACGGTGTATCAGGCGGAGATAAAGCTTACCCCAAAAGAGGGGTACGGCTTTAGTCCCTCCAATTCCTTTGAGTATCATCCCGGAAAGATAACGGCCCAAAGCGATGACCGGGGGGAACCCACCCGGAGGGTAACGGTTACCTATAATAACTCCGATGAGGCGGAGATCACCTATATTACCGACTATAATCTACAGAGTTATGTTCCCATTCCCATGGCCGATGAAAAGCCGGTCCGGAGCGTCACACACCGGGGGGACGTGGGGGTCGAGGTGACCTGGGAAGTGGAAAATCCGTTGAATTCCGGTAACTTTAACCCCATACCTGCCGGGGACAGCTATACCTTTGTGGCAGGGGCGGTGTACCGGGCAGGGATAAAGTTGACCGCGAACCCCGGTTACCGCTTTAGGGAAATGGATTTTGACTATCCGGCGGGTACGGTAAGTACCCCACCGGGGCCCGATACGGACCCCGATGCGCGGGACTTACGCGTGGAATATAAGGCGGCTGAGGCGCCCACGGTGATAAGCGAGCTCAATCTGACCCCCTATATCCCCAAACCGGCAAGCGGGGGGACAGCGGTTACTTCCTTTGGGGGAGCCCAGTATACGGGAACGGTGACTTGGAAAAATACCGCGACCCAGGCGGTTCTGGTGGGTCCTTTTCAAGCCGGTACGGAATACACGGCGGAAGTAAGCCTGACAGCCGCTATAGGGTATACCTTTGCGGGGGTAGGGCAGGATGCGTTTATTTATACGGGGGCTAAAACCGTAACCAACCCGGCCCATAGCGGGACGGTAAGTCTCGGGTTTTCGGCGACGGGAAACGTCAGTGTGGTGACGGTATCCGAAACCGATTTAACCGGCCGCATACCTAAACCGGCATACGGAGTAACCCCGGTTACGTCCTTTGCCGGGGGCCAGTATACGGGAACGGTGGTCTGGAAAAAAACCAATACCCCGGCTATGTTGATCGGTCCCTTTCAACGGGATACGGCGTATACGGCGGTGCTTACCTTGCGGGCGGTTCCCGGCTTTACCTTTACGGGGATAGGGCAAAATGTATTTACCCACCGGGGCGCCGCGGGAGCGGTAACCAACCCGGCAGGCAGCGGCACGGTAACGATTGACTTTCCCCCGGACACCATCCCCGGCTACACGGCAGATACCTTTGGGCCGGTTGGTGTAGAGGGGAGCGCCCTCAAACTGATGATGGAAAGAAGACACGATAGCTTGCCCTTGACCATAGAGCTTCCCGCCGGTACCGAGGAACTTAAATCCAATAGCGCCATCCTTGTAGGGGATATTACCAGTCCTACCAATGTTACTATTGACGGCTGCCACCGGGTCTTGGAGATTAAGACTCCCGGTACGCTTCTTACGGTGAGTAATGGCGTTACGCTGACTTTAAAGAACATTACCCTGCAGGGTATAAGCGGTAATAATGCCCCGCTGGTTACGGTATTGTATGGAGGAAAACTGATCCTGGATGATGGGGTGACTCTTACCGGCAATGAAACCACCAAAAAGGCCGGCGGGGTATGGATCAACGGCGGGGAACTTGTCATGAACGCCGGGGCGGCAATCAAAAAAATGAGTGCCGATAGCTATGATAGCCATGGTGGTGGGGTGCTTGTCGATACTGATGGAAAATTCACCATGAACGGCGGGATCATCGGCGGGGTAAATTCCGCGAATACCGCTTCCGGCGGCGGCGACGGCGTGCATGTTGCGGGGGGGGTATTCGATATGTATGGGGGAACCATACAATCCAATGAGACTTCTGGCGACTGGTGCGGCGGCGGAGTAAATGCCGGTGGGATCTTCAATATGTATGGCGGAACCATAAGAGGAAATAAGGCAATCGGGTACAGCTCCGGCGGCGGGGTATCTGTCAGCGGCGGACAATTCACCATGAATGGTGACGCGGTCATAGAGGACAATGAGGCACAGGGTAGATATACCGGCGGCGGGGTATATAATGGGGCTGGTTATACCGCTTCATTCACCATGAACGGCGGAACCATAAGGGGCAATACGGCAGAGGGTTTCGAGTCTGCCGGCGGCGTGCATGCTAGTTTTTCGTTCACCATGAACGGCGGAACCATAAAGGGCAATACGGCAGAGGGTTCCGGCTCCGCCGGCGGTGTCTCCATCGACAGTGGAGCCTTTTACATGAACGGCGGGGCCATCGGCGGAAAAGAGGACGGCGATGCCAATAGAGCATCCGGCGCCAACGGTGTGTTTGACCGCAGTTTCTTTAGTATGTCCGGGGGGACCATAGAGGGGAATACCGCCGATGATACCAATAATTATGGGGTGTATATTAAAGGCGGCTCCCCTTTCACGATGTCAGAGCTGGCAAGGGTAGCTCAAGATAATGTGGTGTTTTTGGAACCCGGTGCGACGATTACCATTGATAATACCCTGAGGAAACCTTCACCGGTGGCAACTATCATTGCGGGAGGCAGTCCCAGTTCCGGGACAACGCGCCTGTTGCGGGCAAGTTCCCGCACTCTTATCGAGGAAAATTGCAATAAATTCCATTACGGAGCCGCTCTCGGGTATATTGATAACACCGCTGTACAGGGTACGGGTACGGATATGAATACCTGGTATGGGGTCTATAAGGAGGAGGAGTAAGGAGATGAAAGGGGTTAAGGTTTTGATGGCTTTGTGTGGCGTGGCGCTGGTGACCGCGGGATGTGCCCTTCCCCTAGGGGAGGATTATATCATAACCAGGGACGGAAGCGCCGATATAACCTATATAACCGACTACAACCTCCTGGGGTATGTTCCTATTCCCAAAACCGGGGAACGGCCGGTAATACATGTCGACAACCGCGGGGACCTGGAGCTTACGGTAGTCTGGAAAGACAATACCGGTGCGGCAGTACCCGTGCCTTTTGATACCTTCCTTGGAAATATGGTATATCAGGCGGAAATAAGCCTTACCGTCAAACCGGGCTACGGTTTTTATCCTGCCACCCTCTTTGCCTATCCCCCGGGCAAGATAAGCAGCCAGACCGGCGACTTTGGGGATCCCACCCGGACCGTTACGGTTACCTATAATAATTCCGACGACGCGGATATCACCTTTATCACCGACTACAACCTGCAGAGTTATGTCCCCATTCCCATGGCCGGGGAGAAACCGGTACGGACCATCAATAACCGGGGGGACATGACGGTGGAGGTGGACTGGGAAGATCCGGTGAATTCCGGTAGTTTTATACCAGCCGGTAACTATACCTTTGATATAGAGACCGTATACCGATCGAAGATCCGGCTGAAGGCAAATTCCGGTTACCGCTTTATTGCCGCGAGGAACTTTGAATATCCGGCAGGTACGGTAACCGAACAGCCGGTTTCCAATAGCGATCCCGATGAGCGGAACCTTACCTGGGTGACCTATATAGAGACCAAGACCCCTATAGTAATAACCGACTACAACCTGACCCCCTATATACCAAAACCAATAAGCGGGGTAACCCCGGTTTGGTCCTTTGCCGGTCCCCAGTACACCGGAACCGTGCAATGGAAAAATATGGAGACCCCGGCTGCCCTTACCGGTCCCTTTCAATCGGGCGTGGCATATACGGCGGAGGTAACCTTGACCCCTGCTATGGGGTATACCTTTACCAGGGCAGGGCAGGATACATTTGTCCATACGGGCGCTAAAACCGTAACCAATCCGGCGGGCAATGGTAGCGTAACTATCGATTTTTCGGTAACCGCAAGTGCGGGAAACCCCACCATAGTATATGACACTGTTCTGACCGACCGTCTGCCCAAACCGATAATCGGAGGGACGCCGGTTCTGGGTATTGCCGGCGCCCAGTACACCGGAAGGGTGGTGTGGATGCCGCCGCATAGTACCTTTCAATCGGGTACGGTTTATAAGGCGGTAGTTACCTTGAACGCCGCTCCGGGCTATACCTTTACCGGGATAGGACAAAACGTATTTTTCCATGACACCGCCTCGGGAATCGTTACCAACCCGGCGGGCAGCGGCACGGTAACAATTAACTTTCCCCCGGCCGCTTCCGCTACCTACCTGGTAATTAGGTCATTCGGCCCGGTTGATGACAAGGACAGCGCCTTATGGTTGATGCGGGAAAGAAGATTCGATACCGACCCCTTAACCATTGACCTTCCCGGTGATTTTACCGAACCGGTTATACCCAATAGCGTTGTCCTTACCGCGGCCGATAACAGCCCCACTCGGGTTCTTATCAACGGCCATAACCGGACCCTGACGGTGGGGGACCAAGGTACGCTTCTGTCGGTGGGCGGCGGCGTTACCCTGACCTTGCAGAATATTACCCTGCAAGGTTATAACGCCAACAATGCCCCGCTGGTTACGGTAGCGTCCGGGGGGAAGCTGATCCTCGGGGCCGGCACGACGCTTACCGGTAATCAAACTACCGCCGATGCCGGCGGGGTATTGGTCTACAGCGGCGGGGAACTTGTCCTGAATAATGGGGGAGTAATCGAAAAAATGAGTGCCCAATGGGGCGGCGGCGTAGTGGTCAAAAGAAGCGGGAAATTCACGATGAACGGTGGGACCATAAAACAAAATACGGCACAGGGGAACGATTCCGGCGGCGGGGTGTATACCATCGGGACCTTCCTGATGACTGGCGGAATTATCGGAGGGGGAGACGGCGATGCCAATAGAACAGCCCAAGGGGGCAATGGTGTATGTGTATATAGCTACGGTTCGTTGGCCATGTCCGGGGGAACCATAACGGGAAATATCACAGATACCAACGACTATGGCGTATGTGTTTACCGAGATGACGCCTATCCATTGTTCTCGATGTCGGGATCGGCGATGGTGACGCAAGAAAACAAGGTGTTTTTGAGCAATGCGGTGGGGATTACGATTGCTGGTCCCTTGAGTTCTTCCGATCTGGTGGCAAACCTTACAAAGGGAGAAGTAATTTACGGCTGGGATATCTTGATATCGGCAGATTCTCAATCCCTGATCGAGGAGTACCGGAAGTTCCGTTATAACGGCAGTACCGACCATTTTACTGAACCCGATGCGGGGATCTGGTCCATATATTATAAGCCGTATTAAAAATCGGCCGCAGAAGGAGCAAGAGGATGAAAGGATTTACGGCATTGGTGATTTTTTACCCTATAGCACTATTGATCGCCGGGTGTGCCGTTCCCCTGGGGGAAGATTATTTGATCACCAGGGATGGGACCGCCGATATTACTTATGTAACCGACTATAAGCTCCAAAACTATGTTCCCATTCCGAAGACAGGGGAGCGGCCGGTAATACTCGTCAATAACCGGGGGGACCTGGATATCAGTGTGGTATGGAAAAACAGCGCCGGTAAAGTACCCTTGCCCTTTGAGATCTTCGCGGCCGATACGGTGTATCAGGCGGAGATAAGACTCACCGCCAAACCGGGCTACAGTTTTTACCCCACCCCATTCGTTTATCCCGCAGGTAAGATAGATACCCAGATCGACGATCTGGGGGATACCCTCCGGACCGTTACGGTTACTTATCATAACTCCGACGACGCGGATATCACCTTTATCACCGACTATAACCTGCAAAGTTATATCCCGGTTCCCATGGCCGGGGAGAGACCGGTACGGGCCGTCAATACCCGGGTAGACATGACGGTGGAGGTGACATGGAAAGCGGAACAGTCTCCGGATTCCGGTACTTTCGTCAATATAGCTGCTCCGGACGCCTTTATCTTCAAGTTGGGCGCTGTATACCAGGCGGATATAAGCCTGGCGGCAAAACCGGGTTACCGTTTTTCTGCGGGGAAGCCCTTTATTTATCCCGATGGTACGGTAATAACCCCCCATGGTTCCGATACCGACCCCGATCTCAGGCTTATGACCGTTACCTATACGGCGACCAGGACTCCCACGAAAATAAACGACTTCGACCTGACCCCCTATATACCCAAGCCAATAAAGGGGGTGATGGCGGTTATATCCTTTGCCGGTTCCCAGTATACCGGCACGGTGATCTGGAAAAACACCGAAACCCAGGCTGTTTTGGCTGGTCCCTTTCAATCAGATACGGAATATACGGCGGAGGTAACCTTGACTCCCGCTTTGGGTTATACCTTTACCGAGATCGGGCACAATGTCTTCACCCATACGGGCGCAAAAATAATTACCGGCCTTTCGAATGATAACCTGGTACGGATCAACTTTTCACCGGCCGTAAACGCCGGTTCCCTGGTGGTATACGATACCATTCTGACCGGCCGCATACCTAAACCGGTGGTCGGTGTCACCCCGGTTACGGGTATCGCCGGTCCCCAATACGCCGGAACCGTGACCTGGGTGCCGCCCCACAGTCCCTTTCAATCCGGCACCAGTTATACGGCGGTGCTTACCTTGAATGCCGCTCCCGGTTATACCTTTGCCGGGATAGGGCAAAACATATTTTCCCACCGGGATGCCCCCGGCGCGGTTACCAATGCGGCGGGGAGCGGTACGGTACGGATTAATTTTTCCGATGCCGCCGCTTCCGCCTTCCGGACCACTAGCTTCGGCCCGGTTGAAACCGAGGGCAGCGCCCTATGGGTGATGAAAGAAAGAAAAGACGACATTTATACGCTATCCATCGATCTCTCCGCTGGTTCAGAGGACATAGCAAAAAACGTCACCCTTATAGCGGGTAATAACAGTCCCGGCAATGTTACTATCAACGGCCTCGACAGGACCCTGCGGGTGGTGTCTCCGGGTACGCTTTTTACCGTGGGCGCCGGCGTTACCCTGACCTTGCAAAATATTACCCTGCAGGGCTATAACGCCAACACTGCCCCCCTTGTTACCGTACTGGCTGGGGGAAAACTAATCCTTGAAGAGGGGGTGACGCTTATGGGTAATCAAACGACCTCGGAGGCCGGTGGGGTATTGGTCAAGGGCGGAGAACTTAATTTGAATCCGGGATCGGTGATCAAAAAAATGACGGCCCAACTCGGCGGCGGCGTGCTTCTCGACAATGGGAGATTGATTTTGAAAGGTGGGACCGTAGGCGGGGAAAATTCCGGTGATGGTAATACGGCTGTCGGCGAGTATTCCGGCGGCGGCCTATTTGTCCGGTCCGGCGTAGTTAGTATGTATGGGGGGACCATACAATTCAATAGGGCGGAAGCCAAAAACAGCGCCGGCGGGGTGCATGTCAGTGGGGGGACCTTCAACCAATACGGCGGGACCATACGGGAAAATACGGCGGAGGAAATCAGCTCAGGCGGCGGTGTATATTTCGGCAGCGGAAATTTCACCATGAACAATACGGCCGCGCTTATCAATAATAATTGGGCAGAAAAAGCCGATTCCGGCGGCGGCGTATATATGGAGGGAGGATACTTCGTCATGAACTTTGGGACCATAAAGGAAAATACGGCGGAGGAAATCAACTCAGGCGGCGGCATATATGTCGGCAATGGAAATTTCACCATGAACAATACGGCCGCGCTTATCACTAGTAATACAGCCAAAAAAGCCGGTTCCGGCGGCGGTATGTATACTGGTGGAAGTGTCGATATAAACGCCGGGACCATAGCGGACAATGATGCATATGGTGAAAACTCAGGCGGTGGTTTATATGTCGCTAATGGGGGAGCCGGTATTTATGCCGGGATCATAAAAGAAAATACAGCCCATGCGTCTGGTTCCGGGGGGGGTATATATATTACCAATGGTGGGACGTGCTACGTTGAAGACGGGAATATAACGCGCAATAGCGCGTCGTATTCCGGCGCTGTCCCTGACTCCGATTCAGGCGGCGCCGTGTATATTGCCCAGGGGACCTATCCCTATTATGGGGGCACGTTTGCTATGTACGGCGGTACCATAGGCGGGGCGGCCCGGGAGGATGCCAATACCGCAGTGATCGGCGCCAATGGGGTGTATGTTGCCGTTGGAAGATTTAACTTGCATGGCGGGGAAATAAGGAATACCGTTGGTACTAACGACTATGGGGTATATGTTAAGGACAGCACCTTTGGCGCTTTCTCAATGGGGACATCGGCGGCGGTACATCAAGACAACAAGGTGTTTTTGTGTACCGACGCGACGATTACCATTGTGGAGTCCTTGAGCTCTTCGACGTCGGTGGCAAATATCATTTGCGGTACTCGCCCTGTGTCCTACATCCAGTCCGGTGACCAGGCAACGAAGTTTCTAAGCTGTTCCACTAGTACTCCGGATTATATCCATACAAACAAACGCCTTTTTCTGTATAACGATAACCCTGTCGAAATTACTGACGGTATAGAAGGAACAGGGGCAGAGGGTAGTTATTGTTATGGGTACTATAATGAACCTCCCACGCCCTAAAGGGCACGGTAATTCATTTGCCGGCGCATGGTGTATCCGAAACCGGCCGCGGTCTTGAGCCGCCGGAGCTTCACTTGCCCACGCAAAAGCGGCTGAACATGGCCTCCAGGATATCCGCGGTGGAGACTTCGCCGGTGATCTCCCCCAGGGCGTTGACCCCCTCCCGGAGCAGGGGGGCGATCAGGTCCAGGGGTTGGGCGCGGTCCGCCAGAGCCAGGGCGCCGGTCAGGTTTTCTATGGCCCGGTCGATAAGCTCTTTTTGCCGGGCCGATCCCAGCCCCGCCGAGGGGGTTTCCCCGGCAGCCCCGCCGAAACGGGCCTCCAGCGCGGCGGTAACGGCCTGGATCAGGGGGGGGATCCCTTCCCCGGTTTTCGCGCTGATCCCGATGGTTTGCGCGGCCCCCTCCGCGGCGAGCAGATCCGGCAGAAAGGCCGGCAGGGGAGCGGCGTCGATCTTGTTCCACAGGGCTATCACCGGAAGGCCCGGTACCCCGGAACCGGCGGGGGAAACCGCCTGCTCCCGGTAAAAGGCCCGGTCTTCTTCGGTAAAACCCCGGGCCCCGTCGATAAGGTGGAGGACGAGGTCCGCCCCGGCCAAAAGCTCCCGGCTCCGCGCTACGCCGATCTTTTCCACGGGGTCTGTGGCGGAGTGGAGCCCGGCGGTATCGGTGAGGCGTATGGGGATACCCCCCAGGGAAACCCAGGCTTCGAGCCAATCCCGGGTGGTGCCGGGGATATCCGTAACAATGGCCCGGTCTTCCTTGAGTAAACGGTTGAAAAGGCTTGACTTTCCCGCATTGGGCCGCCCGGCAATAACCACCAGGGCGCCGTCCCGGTAGAGCTTTTCCATGCCGTAGGAATCGGCCAGGGCCCGGAGCCGGGTCAGGGCTTCCTCGGCCAGGGCCCGGTCAGGGAGCCGCCCGGCGGCTTCGTCACCCAGGGCCGGGTCCGGCCCGGTAAACTCATCCTCGGAATAATCCAGGTAAATTTCGGTTCCCGCCAGCACCCGGACCAGGAGGGTCTTGATGCCCCGGATCTCCTCCTCCAGGGCCCCGGAAAGCCGGTTTACCGCGTGTGCCCGGGAACGGTCTGTTTTGGCAAAAACCAGCTCCATCACCGATTCCGCCCGGGTCAGGTCGAGTTTTCCGTTCATAAAGGCCCGGAAGCTGAATTCCCCGGGCAGGGCGTCCCGGAATCCCGCGTTCCGAAGGCTCGATAAAACCGCCTTGACCGTACCGATCCCTCCATGGCAGCTTATATCGGCCCCCTCCTCCCCGGTAAAACTCCGGGCCCCCCGGTACACCGAGACCAGGACCTCGTCGATTTTTGCATCCTCCCCTTTCCGGGGATCCAGGATCCACCCGTAAACCACGGAATTCCCCGGCGCCTCCCGCAGGGCCCGGGGCCGGGAAAAAACCGAGGCCGCCAGGTCCACCGCGCCCTTCCCCGAGGTTCTGATAAGCGCCAGGGCGCTCTCGCCCAGGGGGGTCGCGGCGGCAAGGATGGGCCGGTCATCGCCGTAAACAGGAGTATCCATAGGCAAAATATACCGGGCCCGGCCTTTAGTGGCTAGTAGGCCGTCCACAATTCTCAGTTTCAACAAAGGACAGAAATAACCACGAACCGCACAAACCTCACGAACAAAGGGGAGAATTCAGGTATTAATTCCAGGATATCAAAGTAAAAGTTCGTGTTTTTCGTGTGGTTCGTGGTGAGAATTCTTTTTAATTTGGTGACTGCCACCTTGGAACCGGCTTACTTAACCTCGTAGGTAACCAATCCTTCATAGCGGCCCCGGGGATTGTTGGCGGCTCCGATCATTATCTCCTTTGTGTTTGAAGGAATTTCCGCTTCAATAAAAAAGTTTCCCGCTTCGTCTTTTTCAAGGGGTATGATGTTCCGGTTGTACAAAAGGGCAATAATTTCTTTGCCCTCTGCCCTGATTTTGAATTCATACGTTTGGTTTTTTACGAGGGGCATCTCCAGGGGACTTATGATTGAAATACCAGGCCCAAAGGATGTATATTGGGTGGGATACCTTACCCCGCTGGCCGCGGTCGAGATTACCCCGAATTCCGCGCATGATTCGGCGGCCCGGGCGGATTCTTTTTTTATAAAAAACCTGACCATATAATTTTCCGCCGCGGGAAAGGAAAGATAAGCCCGGTAAAGATCGCCTTCTTTTTGAACAAAAGAACGGTGCTCTAATTTTTTGTTTCCGGTTTCGTCATAGACTTCGACGCTTGGGGTAAATCCATCCTTAAGGGAAAACTCCAGTTCTGTCTTTCCCGCTGCCCGGAGTACTTTTGCAAAATCTCCGGCTTCAGCGGAAAAGATTTCAAAATATTTTGGACGGCAAAAGGGAAGCCGCGAAAAAGCAACCGGAGACAGGGGCTTTTCAAGAAGCTGCTGCCGGGGATCTTCCGGAAAATGATTGTAGATAAAATATTCAGGTTTTAAAAAAAGATAATCCGTGGTATAGTCCGCCTGAAAACTGCTGCCCCGCAGATTCCCCGCATCCCAAGTACAGTCGATCAAGTATCCCGCATTTTCAATAAAAACGATGTTCCATGCGTGGTTTGAATCAGCGGGGTTTTCATCGATAAAGGGTGAAGAACCCACCCCTCGTCCATATCCGTGAACCACCTCAGCGTCGACCCCCAGCTCATCACAAAACTTTTTAAACACATTCGAGTACCCCTCACACACCGCCAGCTTGCTTTTCAGCACACTCTCGTAATCCTGCGGAGGATTACGGTTTGCCAGGAAGGAAGCCGCATCGTACCGTATGGTCAGGGCCACGAGGTCATGGGCCTTTTTTACCTTATCAAAGGGATCCTTTGAATTTTTGCTGATATAAGCCGCCGCCTGCCGTACATATTCGGCCGGGTCCTTTGAGCGGAGGGATTCAATCTGCTGGGGTAGCCGTCTAACCTGGGGATCCGCCGTATCGTTCCGGTAGGCGTAGGCGGCTTCATAGGACGCAGGTCTTGGGTAAGTCCGGGTCTGCCGCGCCGAAACCGAAGCCAGAACCGGCAAACGATCCGGGACGGCCGGGCCGGTGGTTTTGCCAGAGTTCCTGGCCTTTGGCGGTGTTTTCTCCACCGGGGCACCGGTATTTTCCGCTCCTTGATCGGCGGAGGGTCCTATAAGGGTGGTGAAAAAATCATCAATTACCCCGGTACCTGTCGCACAGGCCGACAGGAAAACACATACCGCCGTAACAGCGGGAATTATCAGGCGTTTCATACGAGATCATCCCCCAAAAAATGATATAAGCCCTGCCCGGAACCCGGACCTTGCAGAAAAATGCGATACCGCCGCAAGTTATATCGGTGAAATTGAAATTGGCCGTAAATTTCCCTCCATCGAGATGATCGAAAAAATCGCCGGCGCCCTGTAGATTGAGGCCCACCAGCTTTTTATAGACGAAAGGGACAAAAATGCCCATGAATCCCTGGATTATCTTTAAGATATTGGAGACCATTCAGCTGGACCGAATGGGAAGTCTGAAAATCAGATGAACGCAGTCGACGTTCCTGCTTCTGGCATTAATATTATCACCTTGTAGGAGAAAATGTCAAGAAAAAAATCCGCACTTACAAAAGAGAAAGAGAATTCGACCGCGAAGTAGACCGTTGCGCGGTCAATTACATGAGAATAAGGGAATTAAGAGCGGAGCGAGGAATTTTCCTAACCCCTAACTTTTCTTCCTCCTAACTCTTAATTCTTCTCCTTTCCTTTTTCGCCTTATGCGCCTTCGTGGTTAAATTTCTTTAGGTATTTCTAGCCTGAAAATGAATGGTTTTGTCCCGGTATTACCGGCCCGCCTTGACCCGTGAACCATAATTTAGTAGGGTTGCATAGAGTTCATAAAAAGGATGGATTATGCGGTTTCTGAGTGAGCGGACGAGGGATTTTACCGATTCGGTTATCCGGCGGATGACCAGAATTTCCCAGCAATACGACGCGCTGAACCTTTCCCAGGGGTTTCCCGATTTTGATCCCCCCCGGGAGCTTACGGATCGTTTGGCGGAAATAGCCCTCCGGGGGCCCCACCAATATTCCATTACCTGGGGGGCCCGGAATTTCCGGGAGGCCCTGGCGGAAAAACAGTCCCGCGTTATGGGGCGTACCATAGACCCGGAAACGGAGATCGTGGTTACCTGCGGCAGTACCGAGGCGATGATGGCGGCCATGATGACCGTAGCAAATCCCGGGGACAAGGTCGTTGTTTTTTCCCCGTTTTACGAAAACTACGGCGCCGACGCCATCCTTTCCGGGGCGGAACCCCTCTACGTGGCCCTGCGGCCCCCGGAGTTCCGTTTTGATCCCGGGGAGCTGGAGGATGCCTTCCGGCAAAGGCCCAAGGCGCTGATCCTCTGTAACCCCTCCAACCCCTGTGGGCGGGTATTCACCGGGGAAGAATTGGGGATTATCGCAGAGTTGGCCAAAAAATACGATGCCTATATTATTACCGACGAGGTGTACGAGCATATTGTGTACGCCCCCCACCGGCACCACTATATTTCCTCCCTGCCGGGTATGGCGGAACGGACCCTGTCTTGCAGTTCTCTGTCTAAAACCTATTCCATCACCGGCTGGCGGCTGGGGTATATCATTGCCCCGGCCCCGGTCATCGAAGTAGCCCGGAAGGTCCACGATTTTCTTACCGTGGGGGCCGCCGCGCCCCTGCAGGAAGCGGCCATTGCCGGCCTGCGCATGGGCCCGGAGTATTACCGGACCCTGCTTGAGACCTATACGGAAAAGCGGGATATTTTTGTCCGGGGCTTGAGCAGTCTGGGAATCCCCCACAATATCCCCGAGGGCGCCTATTATATTCTGCTGGACATTTCCGAATACGGCTATGAAAGCGACCTGCTCTTCTGCGAAGACCTGGCCCGTAAAGTCGGCGTGGGCGCTGTTCCGGGGTCCAGCTTCTTCCGGGAACCGGTTAACCACCTGATCCGCTTCCATTTTGCGAAAAAAAACGACACCCTCTACGAAGCCCTGAACCGGCTGGAAAAGATGCGGGAACGGATGAGCCGTTATACGCAAAGAATTTAACCACGAACTACACGAACACCACGAACGAAGAGGAAGAGACGGGAAGAGAATTCGACCACAAAGGCGCAGAAGGCGAATAAGGAAGAAAGAAAGGAAGGAAGGAAGGAAGAATTATTAAGAGAGGAGTTAGGAGAGAGAAGTGAGGAAGACTGGGCCTGTCATATTTTGAGGGTTTTCCTTAACTCCTAATTCCTCCCTTTTTCGCCTTATGCGCCTTCGTGGTGAATTTCTTACATTGTTCCTGGTTATTTCTCTCTTTTGTTCCTGTCTCCGTTGTGTTATACTAATTCCATGGAACATACGGCAAACTGCATAGAAGATACCCTTATCGCCGATCTGGTGGTTCCCCGCTTCTTAAACTATGTCCGCTGCTGGACCACCAGTGATCGTCATGTGGAGGCAACCCCTTCCACGCCGGGCCAGTGGGATTTGGCCCGGATGCTGGCGGAGGAGCTCCGGGGCCTGGGGCTTACGGAGGTGGAACTGACCGATCATTGTTATGTGCTTGCCCGGGTTCCGGCAAGCCCCGGAAAGGAAGGGGCGGCGGCAGCGGCGTTTATGGCCCACCTGGATACCGCGGAAGATGTGCCCGGCAGGGATGTCCAGGCCCGGCTGGTAAAAAATTACGACGGCAGGCGGATAGAACTCTCAGGCGGCCTGGCCCTGGACCCGGCGGAGGATCCTGATTTGGCCGCCCACCAGGGGCGGGACTTCATCCACACCGACGGAACCACCCTGCTGGGGGCGGACGATAAGGCCGGCATCGCGGAAATTATGGGGGCCCTGGAATACCTCCTGGCCCATCCTGAGCTGAAACACGGCCCGGTGGAGCTGGTCTTCTCCCCGGACGAGGAAACCGGCAAGGGGCTTCCGGACTTCCCCCGGGAATGGCTTACCTCCGCGGCCTGTTACACCCTGGACGGCGGCCGCCTGGGGGAACTGGAGCTTGAGTGTTTTAACGCTTATGAAGCGGATATCCACTGCACGGGCAAGGCCATCCACCCCGGATATGCCCGGGGGATCATGGCCAACGCCACCATCATGGCGGCGGCTTTTGCGATGATGCTCCCCCGGTCGGAGAGCCCCGAGGCTACCGACGGGTATTACGGTTACTATAACCTTATGGAAATTAAGGGAGACGCGGAAACAGCGGCCCTCACCGTGTATATCCGGGATTTTGAGCGGGCCGGAGCAGACCGGCGGATCGCGGCCCTGGAGTGTTTTGCCCGGGCTGTGGAGGCCCAGTTTCCCGGGGGAACGGTCCGCCTTACCATAAAGCCCCAGTATTACAATATGAAAGAGAAGATCCTGGAGCAGCCCCTGGTTATGGAAATGCTGAAAAAAGCCGCTTCCAACCTGGGGATCGAATTTACGCTGAAACCTATCCGGGGCGGCACCGACGGGTCCCGGCTTACGGAGCTGGGGATACCCACCCCCAATATTTTTACCGGGGGGCGAAATTGGCACAGCCGCATGGAATGGGCCTCGGTTTCCGAAATGACCGCTGCCTGTAAGTTGATTATTGAACTTATCCGCCTCTGGGGAGCAGGGGGGCAGCCGGGGTAGGACCGGGAATACGGGAATTATACTAATTATACTAAAATTCGTTAAATCCTTGACTTTTCGCTAATTGAATTCTACACTTTATATATGAACCTCAAGACAGTGTTGACAAAAGATACGATAGTTCTTCATCTTAAAGGTACCAAGAAAGAAGATATCATCAATGAATTGCTGGATATCTTGGTAAGGGCCAACAAGATTCAGGACCGGGCGGCGGCCTTTTCCGCGGTAATGGAACGGGAGCAGAAGATGTCCACCGGTATGAAGCATGGGATAGCCATACCTCACGGGAAAAGTGTCACCATCCATGACTTGGTCGCATGTATTGGCATTTCCGACAATCCGATAGATTTCGATTCGTTAGATGGCGAACCATGCCGAATTTTTATTATGACCCTTTCGCCCCTCGAAAAAACCGGTCCCCATCTTCAATTTCTTGCGGAAATAAGCCTGCTTTTTAAGAGTTCGGAAAAACGAAACGATATCCTCAACGCCACCAGCCCGGAAGAGATATTACATATCCTTGCGGAATAATGAGGGGGGCGGCTGTTTCCTTTCGTTTTGAAACAGCCGCTGCAGACCGGCATGGGCCCCATGCCGGCTCCCGGTTACCGGAGGCGGCTCAGGGCGTCATTGGCCAGCCGCTTGACGGCGTCCGTCCAATTAAGGGAAAGGACCACATTTAGGGCGGGCCGTCCCTGGGGATTGCCCGCCGCACCCAGGGCGGAAATTAAGGCCCGGGTCATCTGCAGATCATCCGTTGATACGCTGTTACTCTGGAGTTTACCGTTCATAACCATAAGGAAGGATGAGAGCAGTCCCACCGCCTCGTCGGTGCCCAGGGAGGCTAGGGCCGCCACGGCATCGTATTTTTCCTGGGTATCTGTCCCCTGCCGGTATGAACGTTCCAACAGGGAATACACCGAGGCATCTTCGGTGCGGTAACGGTTAATCATACTTATCGCCAATTTACGGATATTGGTTAATATCGCCCGGAACTGGGCGGCGCCGGTCGGCAGCCGCCAGCCTTCTGTCAGGGCAGTCACCGCCACCGTAGCCTTGACCGTGGTGGAAGCCTGGCCAGCCTCCAGGCTCTGCAGGGCTTTGTACTTGTTTTCATAGGAATAGGAACTGCCCTGGATAATCGAGTTATAGGGCTCTGTCGGGTCCTGTGCGAGGACCGCCAAAGAAGCCTCGGCTTGTTTTTGTATCCTATCCGAATACCACCCCGTGGCAGCAAGATATACCGCCACCGCCGCTTCCTTTCGCTGTTCATCGGAAATGCCCTGGTAATTTTCAAGGGCGAGAATCGCCCCATAGGCAATCCGTTCCCCCCCCTCCCGGTCCGGGACCGGCCGCTCGTTCAGCTCCTGAAGGGTCTGGATTACATGGGGAAAATAGTTAACCGCCCCCACTTTACCCAGGGCCAGCAGGGCATCGGCCTTTACCAGGGGATTGGAAAAAACTTCCACCGTTCGCCACAAATTTCTCCCCGCAGCGGTATACTTTTTATCCCCCAGCACCCCCGCGAGAAACCGGGCAGTGGTATCGGCGGTGGACCGTTCCAGGGTAACCTGGGTGGCGGGATATTCCAAAAGCAGCCTGCCCAGGGCATTGACAAAAAACTCCTCGGAATCGCTTAAATTCGCCTTTTCCACCTGCTGCAGGATACTCAACTGATCGGAAATGGTTTCAGCGCCGTTATAAAGATACGTATAAGTTGCCAAATCCTGGGATACACCAAGGGCAACGACCATCATGCATAAAGAAATAATACAAAAAATACGTTTCATGGGCTGGTTCCTTTACCTATAATTATGGATAATGTACAAACTGTACCTGATCCAGATCGGACTGGTTCTATTGTATCACATAATTGATTCGTTGCGAAGGGTACATACCCAAGAACCTGCTCACGTGGGGGAGCCTTGGGGCGGGGTTGTTGATTTGAAATAGCTCGGTTTTGAAAACGACAAGGAGATCCTATGCATATCGCCGGAAACCGCATCACCGATGATCAGGGGAGGACCCTGTTACTCAGGGGTTGTAACCTGGGGGGGAGTTCTAAATACCCCCTGCATCCGGACGGCCAAAGCTGGCGATCCGAATCCCTCGCAAATCCTTCGGGGGTATCCTTTGTCGGCCGGCCCTTTCCCGAGGAAGAGGCCCCGGCCCATTTTGACCGGCTCCGGCGCTGGGGCCTTACCTTTATTCGGTTTATCATAACCTGGGAAGCCCTGGAGCATGAAGGGCCGGGGATCTACGACGAGGCATATCTGGCCTACCTGCGGAAAATTTTGCTCATCGCGGAGCAAAAGGGGATCTCCGTTTTTATGGATCCCCACCAGGATGTCTGGAGCCGCTGGACCGGCGGAGACGGCGCCCCGGCCTGGACCATGGAAAAATTGGGCGTTAACCTGGACCATCTGGATGCCGTGGGCGCGGCCTTGACCCAGCAAAATTACCATCGCTTCAACCACGGCCCCTATCCCCGAATGATATGGCCCGTTAATTATAACCGTTATGCCGCGGCAACCATGTTTACCCTGTTTTTCGCGGGAAATACCTATGCGCCGGGGGTCAAAGTAGCGGGAGAACCGGTCCAGGATTGGCTTCAGGAACGATATTTCGCCGCCCTGCGGCACTGCTACCGGCGTTTAAAGCATTGTAAAGCCATCGAGGGCTGGGGAACCATGAACGAGCCCCATCAGGGGTTTATCGGCTACCGCGACTGCGGGGGCCTGGAAAACTGCGTGACCAAAGCCGGCCCCATGCCCAGCCCCTTTGCCGCCATGTCCGCCGCTTCGGGCCACCCGGTCCGGGTACCGGTCTATACCATGGACCTTATGGGGATACGGGTCAAGGGGCACCAGACCCTCAACCCCGAAGGCCTGTCCCTGTTTACCGAAGGGTTTACCTGTCCGTGGAAGCAGGCCGGGGTCTGGACCGACGAGGGGGGGGAGCCCCGGCTCCTCAGGAAGGACCATTTTGCCTTTTATCAGGGCAGGCCGGCGTTGTTTGCCGAGGATTTTCTTAAACCCTTCATGAACCGCCTCATAAACCGGCTGCGGGAAGTACAGGAGAAAACGATCTTTTTTGTTGAGGGGGTTCCCACCGGGGAGCAGCCCACCTGGAAAGCAGAGGACCCTTCGACGGTGGTCCATGGTTTTCACTGGTATGACGGCATTACCCTCTATACCAAATCGTTCCGCCCCTGGTTTACCCTGCGGCTTGATACCGGGAAACCCCTGTGGGGCCGGAAAAACGTAGCCGCCTATTTTTCGGAACAACTGGGCCGGGGGGTCAACTGGACCCGGGATCACATGGAAAATATCCCCTGTCTTTTGGGAGAATTCGGGCTTCCCTTTGATATGAACCACCAACGGGCCTTTAAAACCCGGAACTACCGCTCCCACGAGGATGCCCTCTCCATGTATTACGATGCCATCGACGCCCATCTGCTCCATTCCACCATCTGGAATTACACCGCGGATAATACCCACGAATGGGGGGACGGCTGGAACAATGAGGATCTTTCCATCTATCACCATGGGGAGGGCCGGGCCATGGAGGGCTGGCTGCGGCCGTATCCCCTGGCCACCGCGGGGATCCCCCGCTTTTTAAGCTGGGACCGGAAAAAGCGGCTCCTCATCTACCGTTTTATGGCGGATGCCGCTATTTCCGCCCCCACGGAGATCTATATCCCCCGGGAGTACTTCGGCAGCAAGCCCGAAATAACAGCCGCTACCTCCCGCATCGGGGTCGAAGAGCCGATACAGACCGAATATCACGCCGAGGCGCGGCGGCTCCTCGTCTTCCACGGAGCTTACGGGGGAGAGGTGGAGATACGGGTCCGGGGAGATACGGCCCGCCCTTCCTGAAAAAGTTCCGGCGGGGACCAGCGGCTTTTGAAACAGCCCCTCCCCATCTTTTAATTTGGAACCACCAGGGGTTATACTGGGATTAAGCGGGGCCCGCCGGAAACCCAGGGGGGTTTCGGGGGTTCCCCAGCGTCTGTTTAGGGAGGAAAAGTTATGGGTAATGGATTTGTTCCCAAGCGGGTCCTTTACAACGGGGACGAGATCCCCGGTATCGGCATGGGGACCTTTGGTTCTGACCGGTACTCCCCGGCGGAAGTTGCCGCGGCGGTAGCCGGCGCCATCCGGGGGGGCTATCGTTTGTTCGACTGTGCGGCGGTTTACGGTAACGAAGACCTCATCGGCACGGTTTTTGAAGAGGCTATCAATTCCGGGGTGGTAAAGCGGGAAGAACTCTTCATCTTCTCCAAGGTATGGAATGACCAGCACGGCCGGGGAGAGGTCCTGTTATCCCTGGCAAAAACCCTTCGGGATCTGCGGCTGGATTACCTGGATGCCTTTTTTGTCCACTGGCCCTTTCCCAATTATCACGCTCCGGGCTGTGACGGCGATGCCCGGAACCCCAATTCGGTCCCCTTTTCAACGGACCGGTTTATGGCGACCTGGCGGCAGATGGAACGGCTGGTAGATATGAAGCTGGTCCGCAGCATCGGCATGTCCAACATGACCGTCCCGAAACTGGAGGCGATACTCCCCCTGTGCCGGATTAAGCCTGCGGTCCTGGAGTTGGAGCTGCACCCCTGCTTCCAACAGCCCCGGTTGTTCGACTACTGTGTTGCCCAGGGGATCCAGCCCATAGCATACTGTCCCCTGGGTTCACCGAACCGGCCGGAACGGGACAAAACCCCGGAGGACCTGGTTGACATGGAACAGCCGGAGGTTTTGGCGGCTGCCAAAGCCCACGGCATCCACCCCTCGGCGGTTTGCCTGAAATGGTCCATCCAGCGGGGGGCTATCCCCATCCCCTTCTCGGTTCACGAAAAAAACTACCTGGCCAATCTCCGCGCAGCCCGGGAGGATCCCTTAACCGGCGAGGAAATGGCGGCCCTGGCAAAAACCGACAAAAACTGCCGCCTGATTAAAGGCCAGGTGTTCCTCTGGCCCGGCGCCCGGAGCTGGGAAGACCTCTGGGATCCGGAAGGGTATATTTCCTCATAGGGAACTGTTCAAAAATAACTTGCCCAAAAGGGCAAGTTATTTCGTTATTGTGTAAGCAATTAGAATAAAATGCATCGCATTTTATTCTTGAACAGTTCCTAGGGGCTTATAAGACCCGGTAGTACCCGCATTTGAGATAGAGGGATTCATCATACCCTACCAGGATGGGATGATCCGGACTTTGGTAACGGAAATCAAGCTGCAGGAGCCGGCGTTCGGCATCGGCGGCGGCCTCGGCAATGAGGGCTTTGAAGGAGCCCTCATCCAGGCTTTGGCTGCAGGAACAACTGACCAGGACCCCTCCGGGGGCAAGGAGCTTTATGGCCCGGAGGTTAATTTCCTTGTATCCCCGGAGGGCCCCTTCCAGGGCGGAATGGGATTTGGCAAAGGCCGGGGGATCCAGGATGATGAGATCAAACCGCTCCTTGGCCCGCTCATAGGAACGGAGGACTTCAAAGATATCCCCCTCCACCGGGGTTATACGGTCCTCTACGCCGTTGAGCCGGGCGTTCTTCATAAGGGTTTCCAAGGCAACCGTGGAAACATCCAGGGCAACCACCTGGGCTTGGCTCCCCCGGACCGCGCCAAACCGGGCGGCGTGGATGCCGAAACCGCCGGTATAGGCGCAGCCGTCCAGGACCCGTCCCCCAACGGCAAAGGCCGCTGCCCGGAGGCGGTTTTCCTTCTGGTCCAGGTAGTGGCCGGTTTTTTGCCCCTCCGCAAGGTGAACGATAAAGGGCAGGTTGTTTTCAAAAATCACGATCCCCTCAGCGGGGAAACTCCCCCGGATGAGCCCTTCCCCGGGGGGGAGGCCCTCGAGTTTCCGGATCCGGGCAGCGGACTTTTCCACCATCCCCTGGGGAAGCCCCAGGGGCCGCCCGGTTCCCGCCGCCGGACCTTGCCCCGGTTCCCCGGCATTTTTCGGGTCCCCTGTATCCGCAGCGGCCGTAAACCGGTCTTCCGGCGGGACATACCTTTCCAGAACCTCCTCCAGGGCAGCGAGGATCTCCTCCCGGCGGCGGTCCATCCCCCAGGCGAGGAATTGTATCGAAAGCCAGGATGCCGGGGGGCCTAAGGCGGCTTCAACCTTTTCAAAGGTCAGGGCTTCCCCCGGTTCCCCGGAAAACCCGGCCCGCAACGGCCCTTCCTCCGTAAGGCCGGCCTCAATTTCCCCCAAGGGCCAGCCCACAAAGCGGTCGACGATGAGGCCGGGAAGAAAATCCGCCTCCCCAAAGATGATCCGGGCCGATTCCCGGCGGAGATCGTATCCCAAAAGCCGCCCGGCCAGGGCCGCCCGAATCCGGCGCTTAAAAAAGCCCTTATCCACCCCTTCCTTGGAGGGGCTGTAGATCCGGGCGACGATCCTGGAACGGGGATTAGCCAAACCCCGGCCCAGGTAGGTCTTATGGCCGCTTTCCACATCGACCAGCTCCCCGGCTTCCAGTTCTTCCAGGGTAATGGGTTTAAACCCTCCGGGAATAGGCGCCAGGACCCGGGCAACTTCGTTATCATAGGCCCAGGGGTGGCCCCCCAGGATACGTTTTTCCTCTCCGGGCTTTAAAATAATCCGTTTCATTATGATACCATAGTTTATTATTGAACCATGAACTACCCGAGCAAAACAAGCGTAGCCCCGGTCTGTTTTTGCTTAGGACCCGCGCGGGTACTTACTCTACCCCCCTGCCGGAAAAGGTCCCGCGATAGTGGCGGGGGGAAAGGCCCGTGCATTTTTTAAAAACCCGGGAAAAATGGAAGGGATTTTCAAACCCAAAATGTTCCGCCACCGAAGCAATGGTAAGGTTGGTATCCACCAGGTATGCCGAAGCCGCCTCGATCTTAAGCCGGATAAAATATTGAAACGGGGACATCCCCAACTTTTTATGGAAAAGCCGGATAAAATGTTCCTCCGAAAGGTTAAGCCGCCGGGCCAGGGACCCTATGTCGATTTTTTCCCGGATCGATTTTTCCATCAACGCCAGCGCCCGTTCCGTGTGGTCCCCCCGGGCGTTCCGGTCCGGGACAATTTCTCCGGACACTGCGGGGGCGGCCCCATACCAGCGGTAGAGTAAGCTCAGTAATAGATATTCCGCGGCCCGCTCCCGGCCGGTATCCCGGGTCAGGTGGTAGAGTTCTTCCACCAAAAACCGTTCCCGGCCCTCAATACCGGTGTTTCGGTAGGCAGCCAGGTCCCGGGCCTCAATCAGGGAGATGAGCTCCCGGTCCGGGGCCGCCGCCGGATCCGGCTCAAAAAGGATGGCGTAATAACTGATGGGCCGCCGCACCGCGTCGGGCAGGATGGAATGGAATTCCCGGGGTTTGGTTAAAAAAAGACGGTTTCCCTGGATGATAAATTTGGAGCGGTTCAGCAGAAAAAGGCCGTTACCCTCAAGAAAAAGGTGCACCTCATAATCCCCGGGATCATGGGTATGGTACCGTCCATGCCAGGCGAGTTTATCCCCCCCCTCCAATTTATAAACATGGACCATGTCTTTTATCCGCATAAAAAAAAATATCAATAATAGATATGATTTGTCAATATTTCCTATGGTTGGTTTCCGCAAAGAGGGGTATCATAGATAACAAACACGGACGGGTCCGGCTGCTTAAAAGAATTCGAAAACCATTGGGAGGTATCTATGGCGGAGTATTATGTGGGGAATAAGGAATATTTCCCCGGTATCGGAAAAATTATCTACGAGGGACCTAAAAGCGATAATCCCTTGGCCTTTAAGTATTATGATGCGGAAAAAAAGGTCGGCAAAAAAAAGATGAAGGATCATCTCCGCTTTGCCATTGCTTATTGGCATAGTTTTTGTGCCGACGGGTCGGATCCCTTTGGGGCGCCCACCCATCCCCATCCCTGGATTGTGGATGCCAAAAGCCCCCTGGAGGCGGCGGAGCATAAACTGAATGCGGCCTTTGAGTTTTTTACCAAACTGGGGGCGGAATTTTACTGTTTCCATGACCGGGACCTCGCCCCGGAGGGGGAAAGCCCCGCGGAAAGTGAAAAAAATCTTTTTGCCCTGGCGGCAAAGGCGAAAAAATTGCAAAAGGCCACGGGGATAAAACTCCTGTGGGGTACGGCAAACCTCTTTAGCCATCCCCGGTTTATGAACGGCGCCGCGACCAACCCGGAATTTTCCGTGGTGGCCCTGGCTGCCGCCCAGGTTAAGGCCGCCATTGATGTTACCATAGAACTAGGCGGCCAGGGCTATACTTTCTGGGGCGGCCGGGAGGGGTACATGAGCCTCCTCAACACGGATCTAAAAAAAGAAAAGGAACATCTGGCGAAATTCTTAGGGGCGGCCCGGGATTATGCCCGCAAGCAGGGCTTTAAGGGGGTTTTTTATATCGAACCCAAACCTATGGAGCCCACCAAACACCAATACGATTACGACGTAGAAACCGTAGCAGGCTTCCTCCGGTATTACGGCCTGGACAAGGATTTCCGGCTTAATATCGAAGCGAACCATGCGGAGTTGGCGGGCCACGACTTTGCCCATGAACTGGAAACCGCCGCTGCCCTGGGGCTTTTTGGGTCGGTGGACGCAAACCGGGGCGAGCCCCGGAACGGCTGGGATACGGATCAATTCCCCACGAGTTACTACGAGACGGCCCTGGCCATGTACGCCATCCTCAAAGTTGGGGGCTTTACCTCGGGGGGACTCAACTTTGACGCTAAAATACGCCGGAATTCGATAGATCCCGCAGACCTCTTTGAAGCCCATATCGGCGGAATGGATACCTTTGCGGTGGGTCTTGAGATTGCCCAGCGGATCATCGATGACGGAAAACTCAGCGCTTTTGTCAAAAAGCGGTACGCCTCCTTTAATTCCGGGGACGGGGCAAAATTTGATAAGGGGGAACTCTCCTTTGAAGATCTGGCCAAACTCGGCTCCAAATACGGAAAGGCGGGAATCACCAGCGGTAAGCAGGAACGGCTTGAGAACATCCTCAATCAGTACCTGCTGGGATTGTAGGACGTGGTGCCGGGTTTCATACCCTTAGAAGCGCGGTAGATCCGCGGGGTATGAAACCCTCCCCACGAATTATTACTCATTTTTCCCTCTTCTTCGCCTTATGCGCCTTCGTGGTCGAATTCTTGTCTCGTCTCTTCTTTGCTCGTGGGAAAGCCCCATAAATTTGAAAACCTTCCAGAATGTATTATATTTAAAAAAACATCCTTAAGGAGAAGGGAATTACTTCTATTTTTTATCGATGGAAGTATTACAATGTTTCGAAAGAGGCCATAGAGGGCTGTCACAAGGGTATCGTTAATCATAATGCCCGGAGCCTGGTACTTATCAGCCTGGCTTCGACGCTTATCGTAATGCTTTTTTCACTTTATCCCCTGCTTATTCAAAAATCAATGTATAAATTTTTAATTTATATGGGCGTTGAGGCATGGGAATTAAGCACCTTTTTCTATGCCCAATGGGTACGGAAGCACAAAAAAGGCGAGGATATTTTTGTATATTCCGGAATTATTATTTTTTTTGCCGGATTGATGTTTTTTGGCATTTATATCGGGATCGTTGACCGGCCGGAATTTCAGGCGATCAATTTTTTAATCTTTTTTATATGTTCCCAGATCATATTTGTGATAGATCCGTTGTGGAATCTTTTAATAAATTTTGTGATCATACTGCTTTTCTCCTCCCTGGCCATAGAGGTTAAGTCCTTTTCTATATGGATCGCCGATTTGATAAACATTGTTGTCGCGGCCATGATCGGCGCGGCCTTTAGCTGGTATATGTCCTATGTGTCTATCCGGGAGATGATAGCCGCCCAGCGCCTGGAGAAGGAACGCAACCGTTTCCGGGAGGAGAGTATCAGGGATGAGTTGACCGGGATCGGGAACCGCCGGGATTTTATGGATACGGTGAATTTTTATATCTCCGTATGCCAGCACATACATCAAACTATCGTTATTATCATGCTGGATGTGGATTACTTTAAACGGTACAATGATTTTTATGGGCATCCCAAGGGCGATGTGGTATTACAGGCCATCGGTAAGGTACTCAAAAAGATCACCGATGAGGAGCGGCTTTATGCCGCCCGGGTCGGCGGGGAGGAATTTATCATCATGGGGACTGAAAACCGGCTGGTCGAAGCGGAACGGATCGCATTAAAAATCAGGCAGGGGATTATCGATCTCAACATTCCCCATGAAAAATCCCCCATAGCCCCCTATATTACCGTAAGTCTGGGGGTTTACCGCATGCGGGGCGGTTCAGAGGATACGGTGGAAGAGTTATACAGCCGGGCGGATTTAGCCCTTTATGATGCAAAGGTCCGGGGCCGGAACAATATCGTGCTTTTTGATTCGGTGGATAAAATCATGCGGCCGATTGAATTACGTCCCCCGGATAAGAGCCCCGCCCGCCGTTAATGGTCTATCCACCGGATACAGGGGAGAAAGAGCATTCGACCACAAGGTAGACCGCTCATTTGGGAACATACACTTCGGGGTTGTTCGGCTTCCCCGGTGACGCCTTACTCGTCGCGGTGATATACCAATCCGCCTTGCTGTTGGTGTCGGGAAGGGCTTCTTTCCGGGAAATGCTTCTGGTGGCGGTGGCGCCCTTACTGACCACCGCGTCCTGGGGGCCCGGTACACCCCCCTCGGTACCGATCCATGCCCCCTGGCTGCTCAGTAATTCCACCACGGTTCCCATAAATTCCTTTTTTGACCATCCCGCATCATCTTCGCAGAGTAAAACTCCGTCCAGGATCTGGTCATCCTGGTCCAGAAAAAACACCGCGCCGGTCTTATGAAGGAGTTTGGCGGCGCCCGGGACCCAGAAATCCCTGGCCGTGGGCAAAGCGTCGGTCCCCCCGGAAGCGGCCAGGTCCGTACCGGTCTCGTTCACAATGCCCTCTTCTATGCTCCGCAGGTGGATCACGATGTACTCATTTCCCCCCACTTCCACCGGGGGAAATTCCCATATGGGCGCATCCATACCGGCGCTTGCCGAAAACAAACGCAGGGCGCCCAGATTTCCGGGGGTTTTGGTTTTTATCTCCACAAATTCGGCCTTGGGCTTTGAATAGTCGGTACGGAGTTCGGTAATGGTAAAGGAAGGGAGCCGGTCATTCCGGGCTCTGAAGGGGATCAACACATCCAGGGTATTCCCCCCCTCATCCTCTACCAATAGATTAGCCGTTATCCGCTCCCCTGCCGCTGCCGGGCGGTTCAGATAGATCTGGACCATCGTACCCCCGGTAACGGATTTAACATCCAGGGTGGGATCAAAAACCATGGATGATACTTCTACGGGCAGAGAAAACTGAAAGTCGATCTCCGCGGGAGAAACCGCTTTATACCCCAGGAATACCGGCGACGAGGCGCGAACGCCCAGGGCCTTTTGTATCGCCGATTCGGTGGAACACGCCCCGCCGCATAAACCCGTCAGGACCAGGCACCATCCTAAAAGCTGTTTTATCATAGATACCTCCACCCTAGTAATGGCATTGTCCTGCGCCTTGCTTTAATAGCATGGTAAAAAAATAAAAAAAATGCGGGATGAATGGCCGGACTGACGATAGGTTTGTGCTGGATTCCTATATTGACATGCTATACCCATTAGTTGTAAGGTATAAACGGAAAATTTCAGTTGAAAGATCCCTTAGCCGGGCAATAGCGCAGTTGGTTTAGCGTACAAGTCTGGGGGACTTGGGGTCCCCGGTTCAAATCCGGGTTGCCCGACTAAGGTATCTTGGCGATGAAATGAGGTTCCTTCCTTCCTTGCATGGCAAGGAAGGAAGGATCTTTTATTTTTACGGGGCGGTTTCAAATGCCCCGCAGGAGCCGGGAACCCCCGCGGGGGTTCCCGGGCTTTAGGGAACTATCTTCCCATCGCTGCCAAAGACGCCGGAGTTGCCGGCATAGGTGAACCGCAGGTAGTTCCCGCTGTTGTTGGTGTTGGTGTTGCCCAGGAGCAGAGCCCGGTTCCCCAACTGGCCGTAGACGGTACGGCGGTCAAACGCCTGGTTCGATTGGGTGTCGCGGCTTACGACATCGATGATCAGATTCGCGGGCAGGATCCCGTTCAGCGTGATCTGGGCGTGGTTGACCGCGGAGGGGGTGGCCAGGAGTTCCACCCGGTTTATGCTCAGCGCCGGCGGGGTTCTCTGCCTTATCGACGGACTGCCGGTGGTTCCCGTATCTCCCCGGATCTCCACGATTCTGGTCTCCGCAACCCGCAGGATGTCGATAGTTCCGCCGCTTATGACGCTTTTCGCATTGTAGTTGCTGACCAGGATATTGCCGCCGCCGCCGGTATTCCCGGTGATGGTTCCGTCGGTCATGAGGAAGTCCGACCATTCCAGCAGGAGGACCCCACCCCCGGTATTCCCGGTGATGGTCCCACCCTCCATGATGAGTTTTCCACTCCTGACACGTATGCCGCCGCCGCTGCTGCTCCCGCTGGCGCTGTTGCCGCTGATGGTCCCGCTCTGTATGAGGATGGTGCCCCCCCCCGCGCCGTCCATCGAAATGCCGCCGGCCATATTGGGCGACCCGGCGCTGTTACCACTGACGGTCCCGCCTCTCAGTTCCAGTATTCCTCCGTTGATTAGTATCCCTCCGGCGTCATCATTGTTTCGTCCCATATTCGTATTGCCGACAATCAGGGCCCCTTTCTCAAGGATAAGGGTTGCCCCCCGGTAGATCTTGATCAGCGGGGCGGTATTGCCCGGCGCACCCCGCAGGGTAATATCCCGCAGGATCAGGGTAATCGGGGACTCTATCGTAATAAGGGGCCTTCCGTTGGTTACGGTTCCCCCCAGGGTCACTTCCCGATGGTTGCCGTCGATGGTAACCGTCCGAGGGCTCGTCGAATTCTGCCGCAGGACTAAACCTTCCTGGAGGAGGCTGTCAGTGCCAAAGGCTACCGTTTCAGTGCCCGGCTTGATCTCCACATACAGGCCGGCCTGCTGGCGGCTGCTGACGAGCTTGTCTATGAGGCTCCTCCCTTTGGGGGCGGCGAAGCCTTCCACCTCCAGGAGATTGGTGTAGATCACCGTGAAAGTTCTCTTTTTGGTGTCCTTCTTGGAGGGACTGTCCAACACATTGGCATCGGTCTCGTTGGGATAGTCAAAAGGACGGGTTCCGTCAAAGATATAGCCCGTGGCCACCTGCAGGGTTATCTCTGCCTGATACTCCTGGTCGGAGATGAAAACGTAGTCCGGGTCCGTCGATATAGCGGAGTCCGGGGGATAGCACGTCCATTTTACGGTGGTCGCGGTTTGATCAATCCCCTCGTGGGTAATAAGGACCTGCGGCTTTTCTCCCTTCACCGGAAGGCTCAGGTAGTTCTTGAGGTCGTAGTCGCTGATGACCACTGGGTCCGTGACCGGGAATTTGATGGTCACGATGTGCCACCGCTTATCCCCGGGATGCCCCGGATCGGCGCCGGAACTTATCCCCCCTGGGTCGACCCCGGGATGGACAAAGCTCTGGCTCCCCTCAAAGGAATACCCCTGGATCGCAGACAAGGTAATCTCCGCGGTATATATCGTGCTGTTCTTGAAGATCCCCGTCGCCGGCGACCATTTCACGCTTCCTATGTATTCCGGGGAGACAAAGGATCGAACCGCGCTCGCCCCCACCTCCGGGGCCGGTATCCACTTGGACATATCCAGGTCCGTCACCGTGGACAGGTTCCCCCCGGTAGTCACCGGAAACTTGATGGTTATCTTACCGCTGTCCGCAGGGTTAGACGGGTTCGGTGTCACCGACCCGTCCTTCCCGGTATGGGTAAAGGCGTCCGCCCCTACCCCGTTAAAGCTGTAACCCGAAGCGGCGGTGAGGGTAACCTCCGCCGTATAGACCGAACTGTCCTGGAAGAGCCCGGTAAGGGCCGTCTTGGAGGGTCCTGAGGTCCAGCTCACCGTCCCCGTATACTGGGGAGTGGAAAAATACAGTGTCGGCGTGCCCCCGGTGACCGGCTTGGGGATCTTGCGGGTCAAATCCAGATCGGTCACCTTGTTCACGCTCCCGGCGGTGGTCATCGGAAACTTGATGGTTATCTTACCTTTGCCCGCAGGGTTAGATGGGTTCGGCGTAAGGGCCCCGTCCCTCCCGGTATGGATAAAGGCGTTCGCCCCCACCCCGGTAAAGCTGTAGCCCGAAGCGGCGGTGAGGGTAACCGTGGCGGTATAGGCTATGTTGGCCTGGAAAATACCGTGGGCCGGGAGCCAGCTTACCGTCCCCGCATACTGCAGCGTAGAAAGGTACAGTGTCGGGGTACCCCCGGTAACCGGCCGGGGGATCTTGCTGCTCAGGTCTATGTCTGTTATTTTCAGTGCGCTCACCTCGGCGGTCGCGGGGAACACAATCGTTACCTTACCGCTGTCCGCAGGGTTAGACGGGTTCGGCGTAAGGGCCCCGTCCTTCCCGGTATGGATAAAGGTGTCCGCCCCCACCCCGGTAAAGGTGTAACCCGAAACGGCGGTGAGGGTAACCGTGGCCGTGTAGGCCGTGTCGCCATCAAAAATATCGGCAAGGGGCGTCGTGGAGGATGGACCGGAGGTCCAGTTTACTACCCCCGTATATTGGGGTCCGGAAAGGTAGAGTACCGGCGTACTTCCCCGGACCGGCGCGGCTATCATGTTGGTCAAGTCCAGGTCCGTCACCGGAACCGCCGTGGTGGTGGTGGTCGCCGGGAACAAAATCATTACCGTACCGCTGTCCGCGGCATTAACCAGGCTCGATGCAGCGGACCCGTCCTTCCCGCTATGGATAAAGGTGTTTGCCCCCACCCCGGTAAAGGTGTAGCCCGGAGCGGCGGCGAGGGTAATCGTGGCCGTATAGGTCGTACTGACCTGGAAGATGCTGTCCGGCGGGTTCCAGGATATCGTTCCCGTATACTGGGAAGCCGCAAGAACCAGCGCCGGCGTACCTCCCGTGACCGGCTTGGGGACCTTGTTGCTCAGGTCCAGGTCCGTCACCGAAACCGCCTTGGTGGTGGTGGTCGCCGGAAATACAATCGTTACCGTGCCGCTATCCGCGGCATTAGTCGGGTTCGGCGTTACCCGCTTGTCCGCTCCCCGGTGGAGAAAGGCATCCGCCGCTATTCCGGTAAAGGTATGTCCGGAAAGGGCGATCAGGGCAAGCTTGGCCGTATAGATCGTACCGGCCTGGAAATTGCCATCCGCCGGGCTCCAGGTTATCGTTCCCATATACTGGGGAGAAGAAATATACAGTTCCGGTATACTGCCCTTGATCGGATTGGGGAGCTTGCTGGTCAGGTCCAGATCCGTCACCGTCACCGCCTTCAGTACGGAGGTTGCCGGGAAGATGATGGTTACCTCCCCCACCTTCTTGGCCGGCGTCAGTTCCTTAAAGGCCAGACTGGTACTGGCACTGGTACCGTCGGTTACGGGGTCACTGCCCAAATGAAAAAACCGCATATCCGCCGGGGGATCAAAGGCATAGCCCGATGCCGCCGTCAGTCGTAACTTGGCCTTATACGCGGTCTGCGACATGAAGTCCCCGGGCTCCATAGGCGAATCATCCGCCTTCGTCCAGGTTACCAGGGCCGTATACTGCCCTGCGCCCGTAATGGTCGATACCGGCGTCGATCCCGCCACGGGGGCCGGTACCCGGTAGGTCAGGTCAAAGTAGTCTACGGGCGCGGCCGAGGCTGCCTTTTTGTAGGAGACCCTGGTTAGGGTCCTCTCGGAGGCGCCTTGATTGTCACCGGGTTGCACTTCCACCACCGTGGGCAGTTCGTAGCGGAAATTCCTCGCCGAAGTAAAACGAAAGCCCTTCATCGCCCGCAGGGTAATATCCGCCCCATACTTTATCCCTGATTCGAAGGAATCGCCCACCGTCATAGGATCCCAGGTATCCGTATTCGGCGTCGTCTCCCGATACCATGTCACATCCACTTCCACGTCCGCCCGGCTCCGTATCGCCCACACCGGGTTCTCTCCTGCCACGGGGATGGGCACATAGGTTTGCAGATTGTAGTCGGTGATGAGAATAATGCCGCTTATCCTATCGTCTCCAAAGCCCTCCCGGGGACGAATGACATCTTCTCCCATATCCAACGGGCAGCCCGCCAACAAGAGGAGAAATACCAAGAACATTGCGCATAAGCCGCCAAGCCGAAGGAAAGAGCATAAACCGCGCCCGCTGGACTTCCCTAATTGTTGATTTTTCCTTTCCGGTTCCGTCAAAAAGGGGGAAAGCCAATTGGTCCCCTTATCCGTAACATCAAGTCCTTGGGTTACTCTATAGCTCACTCTATTTCTCCGATTTATGCTGTCCAACGTTGCTGCCATTATTTTCCCCCCCACTGCTTCTATTGATCATAAATTCAGCGGTTAAAGACAAAATCTTTGTATAAATAAGCTTAAATTTATGCTAAATTTCAAAATAAACTACAAAAATGGGCAGAATTTCGGTTTTTTAGAACCGCGGAAACTTCCCTTCAAATTTCGCGCGGGATGGTTTGGCAGCTACTCCGTGTAGGGGACCAGTGGTTCCTCAGGGGTAAATATAGGTTCTTCGGGATTAAGCACTGGTTCCTCAGGGCTAAACATAGGTTCTTCGGGGTTAAACATAGATTCCTCGGGGTTAAACATAGATTCCTCGGGGTTAAACACGGATTCCTCAGGGTTAAACACGGATTCCTCGGGATTAAGCGCTGGTTCCTCGGGGGTAAGCGCCGCAGGAACTTTCTGCCGGTTCCATAGTCCAAACCGATACCCCAACGTCATACTTATCCGGTTCTGGGTGTATTGAAAAGAAGTGGCCCGCACGATGGTCATGCCCAGGTCCATCTCGTACCGCAGATCGAGAAAGAGTTCTCCGGGACCCAGGGTATAGCCCAGGTCCATTCCAAAGATAATACCGATGGGCAGATTTATCCGGTAGAAATATGAACCTTCCGTATTTTTTATCGGTAAGAGCGGCAGCATAATATACGGCCCAAGGTAAACGGAGGGCCTCCATTGTTCAAAGGTCAGGGGCAATTTTACCAGGAGGGGAACCTGGAAGGACATCACCCTATACAGGTCACTGGTAAAAATTTCCTCACTTCCCCAGTGTTTCAACATAGAGGGCTTGAAGTATTCCAGGTTGAAGGCCGCCTCTGCCTGCACACTTAAGAAACGCAGGATCCTGAGTTCCGCAGCCAAAGCGGTTTCAAGGCCGATACTTTTAACCGCGCCGGATTGATACGTCCCGGTTCCCCGGATTTCATAGGTGTTGAAGGAAGCGCCTCCCCGCAGCCCCAGATACAGCCTTGGGGAAGCAGGGTGTTCACCGTCTCCGCCGGTATCCCCTTCGGCGATGGTTTCTTCCGCCGTTTCCTCCGCCGGTTCCTCCACCGTTTCCGGCGCTATTTCCGGTATTATTTCCACGGTTACTTCCTGCGGTATTTCCACCAGTATTTCCGATGTCATTTCCTGCGGTATTGCTACTATTATTTCCGGCGCTACTGCCGCCGGCTGCGCTATATTGGAGAAGATCCACTTGACTACCGGGGGCAGATAGCCCTCGGCCTCCTCCATATTTTCAAAAACCATTTCATCGGTATACACCAGGGACCCGGTACTACTGACCCACAACCAGAGTTGAAAATGCTCTAATTCGTCGCTGTCAACGTAATATTCCCCGGTAAGGACAAATGGCGAGTTTCCCAGCAGGGACGGATCCGGGGGCTCATCCGGGCGCAAGTTAAGGTATTCGGGGTACTGTTCGGCGGAAAACGGCTGGGGGATATAGCCTGATAGGGCGTTTACTTCCCCGGTGGTCTTGTCCTGTAGTTGGGCGCTTATGGCCAAATCGTCCCCCACAAAGGGCATGATCGCCGCCGAAATATCCCCCGGGGTCGTTTGGGCGTCAGCCCCCCGGGGCAGGAGGGCAAAAAAAATGAACCATGAGCAATGGATGGCAAGCAAAGGAGGAAAATGCAAACCGCGCAAGCCCTTCCTTTTTTTTACCTTCTTCATCCCTCATCCTTTATTAATGCACTGCTTTATATATCAGTCATTTCAGGGGAAAAAACCATGTTTTGGTCTTAATAAAATTAAGGTTATGCAAGATTTTAAAATAAAAAACGGAATTTCTTTATAAATTGACCGCCAAGGCGAAGAAATTTAACCGCGAACTACACGAACCACACGAACAAAGGCGAGAATTCAGGTATAAATTCCGGAATATCGAAGCAAAAGCTCGTGGTTGTTTTAGACTGAGAATTACTGATTAGGCCATGCGATCTATTGACACGAATATGCGGATTGGGCTATCCTTATACTGCAATTAATGCGGCGATGGTGGAATTTGGTAGACACGCCAGCTTGAGGTGCTGGTGCCGAGAGGCATGGAAGTTCAAGTCTTCTTCGCCGCAAAAAAAAAGCTTTATACCCTAATATAAATCGACCACAAAGGCGCAGAAGGAAGAAGAAGAGTTAGGAGAGAGAAATGAGGAGTTAGGAAAATCTCCTAACTCCTCTCTTAATTCCCTTCTTCGCCTTTGTGGTAAATTTTTCTTAAATTCCGTATGCCATTTAATGTTTAGGTGGTATCTTTATAGATATGCCGTCCCAGATTCTGCATACCCTTTTTGGGGAGGATGTGATAGGTGCCATGTACCCTGCCATCCATTCCCGGTTTGGAATAGTAGCCGAAAAGGCCCTGAAAAAGATACAAATAGATTATCAGACCCCCTTTATTCTGGGGTGCCAGGGACCGGATATCTTTTACCATAGCCAGATGACCAGGCCGGTCGCCCTGGAATACGGCGGCTTGCTGCACCGCCGGGGATATGGGATCTTTACCGCGACCCTCCTCAAGATGGCCCTGCCGGACCCTCCTCCGAGTGCGGAGGATATTCGTATGCTCCGGCGGGAAATGGGGATCAACGCCCTGGGGGCCTATGCCCTGGGGTTTATGACCCATGCTTTTTTGGATCGCCTGGCCCATCCCTACATCGTGTATAAATCCGGTTTAGTCTTCCCGGTCCCCACCGAATCCCTGGACCAGGACCAGGTTTCGTCCCTGGGAAAAGCCGCCCATGCCTTTTTTGAGCGGATCCTCGATGTCCTCATGCTGGAGTACCTCCGGGGCCGGCCGGTCTCATCCTGGGATCAGGAGGCGCTGCTGGTTTCTGTCTGCGAGGCCCCGCCGTCGGGGCTCAAAGAACTCCTTGCCCAGGCTCTGATCGCCGCCTTTCCCGAGCGGGCCGGTAGGGATACTAAACTTAAGGAACGCATAGAAAATACCTTCCGTGATTGTACTACCTTTTACCATTATACCGATCCCGGTAAAACCTCTATGAACCATCGGCTCCGGGGAAAGGAAGCTCCTGACTGGATAGGGGAGATTCCGATCCCCTATCTTTATCCTGAAAACCTCCCCAAACACATTGATTATCTTAATTTAGCGCATCGTACCTGGTTTCACCCCGGAACCGGGGATAAGCCCGACTCCCGGTCTGTTCCCGATATCTATGCCGGGGCCGTACAAAGCGCCGCGGACAGTCTTTCGGTCTTTATCGCCCAATACCTTGAAACCGGGATCTTCCCCATAAAAGAAGCCGCCCAGGTAATCGGAAACAGCGGTCTCTCCATCCAGGATGAAAACGGAAAACCCTGCGCCCCGGTCAGGACCAGCCCCCTGCCCCTGGACGAGGTCCTGGCCCACCAGGAAAAACTCCGGGCATCAGCGATTTCCTGATATTTACCGCGTGAAGGGGGAAGAGGATTCGACCACGAAGATTACATAAAAGAGAATTCACCACAAAGGCGAAGAAGGCGAAGAAGGGAAGAAGGGAAGAAGGGAAGAAGGGAAGAAGGGAATTAAGAGCGAAGAGGGTTAACCACGAACTACACGAACACCACGAACGAAGAGGGGAGAGAGGAGATTTTCCTCACTCCTCATTTCTCTCTCCTAACTCTTAATTCTTCTTCCTTCCTTCCTTCCTTCCTTCCTTCCTTCTGCGCCTTCTGCGCCTTCTTCGCCTTTGTGGTTAAATTCTTTATAAGGCCATGGTACCCGGCGTCGGAGGGCGCTTTTTGGGTGAATTTGGCGAGGGGGGCTGAAATTTGACGTTTTTTTGCATTTTTTTTAAAAATTTTTAAAAAAAACGAGATTTTTGGGACTAAACGTGATATAATAATGTGTAGGTAAATAATGGAAAAGGGACCGGCCCAAACCGGCAAAAAATAAAAGGAGGAAGCCATGACAGACCATACTATTTTCTATTCACACCAAACTTCTCCTTCCTCTTTATTTTTCATTTTCAATTCTCCATTTTCAGTTTCTTACCCCCCAGCAAGAACCGTGCCAGGTAGGGACGAAAAAGCAATTTTTGTTAAAAAAAATATTACTTTTTTGTTTTTTTTTATCCTCGGATCAGTATGGGGTTTGAGAGAGGGGTTGTTGTGGCGGTTTGGCCGCCGGGAGTATGGTTATGCCGGTTAATGCCGGGTTATAGATAAGCGGGACTATCTGAATGGTTCGGATAAGTTCCTTGACGGTGTCCTTAAAAAGAGGGCCCCGGGGCAACGGTTTTCTTGGCGGAATGCGCGTTGCCACGGGGATTTGCTAAACGCATCGTAATGATACCCCATCCGGGGCTGATTTTCAATGCGTATAGTCCTCTTTTTATTTGGAAGCGTCCTTCGGGGCGCTTCCGCCATCTGGTTGTTATGACCGGGTGACTATAAATACAGGAGGGCTTTATGTTGAAAAAGAGCCTAATTTTTGGAAGTGCGGTGCTGTTTTTAGCGGCGCTGATCACTCTGACGGGGTGCCCCACATCCGTCGATGACGATAGTAGTTCCGGACTGCAGTATGCGCACCGGATCTACGGATCTGCCGTATCCCCCTATCAAGCCCAGGAGGCGATAGACCGGGCGGTTGCCGCGCGGGAGCCCATCGTCCTGGAGGATGGACTTACCATTGTCGGCCCCGGGCATTTAAACTTTAAAAACGCCCAGGTCAGGATCGATGGGCTGGTAAGGTTTCCTAACGGCACGGTGAGTGTGGTTGACGCCGATGTAGCCTGGGGCGAAACCGGATCTTTCATTCTGATTAATGGCGAATACATTCACCGGCCCGGTCAGAATACCAAGCCTGTTAATGTCGAGGCCCTGGTGGAGTATGCGGAAAGCCTGGAAACCATCATGCCTACCGCCATCAAAGCCGCGGTAAAACGGTTTAAGCTGGGATCCAAACAAAACCACGATTATTCCACCAACCCCAACGGGGTTGACGCCCGGATAAACGCCGAGAAACTCGTTAGGCTCTTCGTGCTTGATGAGCTGGTCATCGACAGCAGCGCCACAAACCCGGGCCCCGGGATCCCCGCCAAGGATAATTTAATCCTCACTGCCCTGGGAACCGTGGATGTTATCGGAACACCCCCTGACAGCGTGATAGTGGGAGGGGGTCCTATTACTTTAGGTACCTGCTCCACCCTGACCACCAGTAAAGGGGGCGTTGTCGTACCCGTACCTGCCGGTACCGCTCCGAACCCGACACTTATCCCCAATATTAACGTGGCTGCGGAGAAGAATTTCATCATCGACCAGGAGACCGCCGGCGCTCTTACCATAGCGGGTAAACTTACCGGGGCGGGAACCCTGGAGGTTTTAGGCGCTGTCGGAGATATTATCATCAGGGGCGGCGACGGCAGCATCAAATTTTCCGGAACAGCCGATCCCGATGTGATTGATATCGCGAGTACCGGCACGGTTACCTTTGATTCTCCTCCTACTGTGGGTGGTTCTGCTCTTAGTCTTAGCGGCGCGGTATCGACCATAGCCGGGGATGTGGTGTTTAACCGCAGCGTCAGCACCAGTGCGGTTTTACAGCTCTTCGGGAATGTTACCCTGGAACACGAGGTGGTGCTTACCCTTGCTAGCGATGAGAATCCTTTGTTCCTGGGGGCGGGTAAAATCATCTCCGTACGGTTTACCCCCCGGGGAGGGGACCCTATTGTCGCGCCAATATTGACCGCCGGTCCCGATACGGTGGAACTAATCCGTTTCAATAACAGTGGTAGTTCGGTAACCTTGACCGCTCCCGGTAACCCAACTAATGCCAACGGGATACCCGCCGCAAAAAGGCTTACCCTGGCTGGTGATGATCTTCGCATAACCGACGGTATCCTGCAGGTAGCCCCGGAGGCTGCCTTGGCGATTAGCGGGGTGACCCTGAGAACGAATACGGATGGTCCTACCCAATTCGGCTACCTGGCCGTGGCCGACGGGGGGTCCCTCATTTCCCCCTCGACTACCACCGGGACCATTAATATAGGGCATACGACGATTACCGGGACTTCCACCCTCAAGGCCAGCGGTGGGACCATTACCCTGGGGAACAACAAGATCGCGGGGAGTGTTTTGGGGGCAACCCTGTCCACAACGGCGGGCGTTCCCACCTTCGGATTGGCCACGGCGGATATCCTCTCCCTGGAGCAGGCGAACCTTAATCTGGCCACCAATGGTATCATTAGTATAGTCGCCGGCAGCCGGGTGATATTAACCGAGCGGGGCAAAATTACCCTGAACAACGGGGAAGGCGGAGTAGAAACCACCCGGTCAAAGATCGGCGACAATATTACCCTGTCCGGGGGCTTTGTGGGCTTAACCTCGCCCACTGCCACGACGACCCAGAATGTCTGGTCCGTGGCCCATCGGGATGTTTCAGCCGCGGATGTGAGCATCGTGGCCGGCGCCGCCGTCACCCTTTCCAAATCCGGTACGACCTTTAACAACTAAGGCCGGAATTCCCAAACATGCAGGGCCAGGCCCGGCAACGCGGGAAACAAATCATCCGGCATAGTTCCGGATACTTTAAGGAGTGTTTTATGTTGAAGAAAAAGATAATTTTCGGCAGTGTTGTCCTGTTACTGGCGGCGCTGTTTGCCCTGACGGGCTGCTCCCAGGCCACGGATAGTGACGGGGGAAGCACCGCCCTTTACAGTGAAAACCACCTGTTCGGCACCGCCGACTATGAGGACGTGGATCGGGCCGTCGCTTCGGCAAAATCAACCGGCCGCTCCGTCGTCCTGACGGATCAACTGAAGATAGTAGGTACCGGCACCTTACCCACGGTCGCCGATTTTGGCGATGTCCCGGTCCGGGTAGAGGGCAGCATAAGGGTAATTGGTGATAATAACAATAGGGTAATTGTTAATGCCGCTCGTTCAACCCTCAGCTTTGCGCAGGATGCCACCATAACCGTAGAGGGTACCGGCACTTTTATCTACAACGGGGATGGGGAACATATTTATACAGCCACCTCTACCGGCGGCTTTAAGGTTAAGTATATGCCTGACCCCCTTATAAACGTCCAGGGAACCGACCGCCATATTGCGGTACCCAGTTTTCAACTTGGTCCGGATTTTAGTAATGTCGCCCCCCATGTTACGCACCTCTACATACTGGACAAGATTACGGTGAACGCGGCATCCAGAGCGCCCGGCGATGGAAATCAGCCAGGTACACCCCGCCTTATCGCGCTGGGGGAGGTGGATCTTACCGAAAATAACTCCACAACGTTTGGCGCAGTGGGTAGCAACTTCACATTTACCGCCGATTCCATCCTGACCAGCAGCGCTCCGGGGAACGTAACCCTGGGCCTGCCGGATCTTGCCGGAGAAATAGAATTAGGCACGGTCAAGGGGACCACCCCCATCACCATCCTGGGACCGGGGGCTGGCGCTGGTAACTCTGTACAGCTTACCATCAACCGGATCGAAGGGCCCGAGACGGTTACGATCAGTGATGCGGCGCAAATTACCGACCTTAGCATCGGCACGGTCGTCGAGTCGGGAAAGGTTGATGTAAGGACTCCGGAGATGGACGCCCTCGGCAGCTTTTTCATCGGTAACAATGCCGGTTCCGTCAGCGTTACCGCCCCCATCTTTGACAGTGCTGTTACCATCTCGGGGCAAAATACCGGTTCCCTCGACATTTCGACCACCGGCTCCTTCACCGGCGGGCTTGGTATCACCAGCCCCAACAGCAAGAATGCCAAGGCCGGGACCATAACCATTACCTCCCCGGATATCGCGGCGCCAGGTATCGTTGTTACTAATAACGAAGGGACCATAAACCTTAATACCGGTAATAGCGGTCAGATCTCTGGTGGTGTTAGGGTTGCGGAGAACAGCGGGGTCCTAAACCTTGGTACCCCGCTGGTTACGAGCCCGATCGCGGTTACCACCAATACCGGGGAGATAAACTTTACCCGGAACTTTGGCGTCAATGTCAGCGGCGCCCCCCTCACCACCCTTGTTGCCAACTTTCTTAAAGTCCCGGCCAATAAGAACGTCATTAACTTCATGGGTTCTACAACCGCCAGTGTCGCCCTTGGTTCCGCTTCGCCTGACGACAGCATTGCCGGATCAGGCAAGATAGTCTTTGGCGGTCCGGCCACCCTTACGGGCGCCACCATAATTGCCTGCGATACGGAATTTACCGCCGGATTAAGCGCCACGGCGCCGGTTCTGGATGGCAATGTTACCCTGGCCTACGAGCAGGGAATTACCCTGGCCACATCCCTAACCCTTGGAGCCGGCAAGCAGATCCTGGTGGGCACTAACCCGGTATTTGCCGCGGGCAGGACTCCGGTAATCATAAATATCACCGGGATTCTGAGGGCGGGCACGGAGCTGCCCGGCGATGCCGATGATCCTGCAACCTTTGTGGGTAACAAGACCTTGGCCCTGAATGCGACAACCAGTATCGGCGGCAATCTCCTGGTACCGGGCGTTCTGCGCCTTGGTACTAATGGTGCTATTACTTCCGGGTCCCTGACCCTGGCGGATGGCGGTATTCTCGCCTTCGCCGCCACCAATGTCGTCACCCTTGGGAATACGACAATAACCGGCTCCGCCGCGGAATCGCGGCTGACCGCCTCCGGCGGCACGGTAACCCTCGGGGCGAATAGTATCTCCGGTAACGGGGCAACCCTCGCGGTGGTTCCCGATATGGGAGACCCGATAATTACGGTAGATCCCACCGGTACTGGTAATAAACTCCTTACCATAGAGGGGGTGAACCTCGACCTGTTGGGCAACGGCTCTTTAGTGATAAAGGGACATGCTAGTGCCAACCGGATCATCCTGGCCAACGGACCAAACCCCGGTAAGCTTACCCTGAGCGATACCACGGCGTTCTCCATAACGAACCTGCACGAAAAAGTCCTTGAATGCGGTCCCGCTGACGCCACCCTCTTCGGAAACGGCGTCGTCCGGGGCGATAACGAAGTGCTCGAAACCACCGTAGGGGACCTTGCCGCGTTACCGGCATCGAGTTTAACCATCATCGGAGCAGCTACAGACGTAGAAATTGCGGCACAGAGTGTTAGTGTGAGAAACCCCTAACCATCCCTTTGGGCAGTCCTGAAAGCGTGAAAAACCTTCAGGACCGTCCTGTTGGGGCGCGGCCCCGACACGGATACAAATGGACGGTCCGGAACCAGAAAAGGTCCGGACAGCCCTTGATTGGTTCTAAAGCGGTTAAAACCGCCAAAGAACAAACCTGATAAAACAGGAACTATAAGTAGGCAGGTTTTTATGAAAAAGAAACTTTTATATGGCATGATCGCCTTGTTAAGCGTATCATTGTTTTTTATCGGCTGCCCCACCGAGGCGGACGATGGGGGGGCACCAGGCTCCCCATTCGACGACTCCGGCGGTAAGCGGCCCAGCCCCGGGGAATCGGCTAAAGCCCTGGCAGCCACCCTGACCTCTCTGGGCATCCCCGTCGTGGACGCGGGTAACGGTAAACTCAGGATTTCCAATGCTACAACCATCACCCAACCCTTTGCCGTTCCCTCCGGTGTGGAACTCACCGTCGTCACCGGGACCACCATTTCCGCCCCCGTTACCGTGGGCAGCGGGGCAACCCTTGTCGTACCCTCAGGTACCATTACCGTGCAGGACGGGACGGGAACCCAGGGAACCATTACCAACGCCGGGACCATTGAAGTGCAAAGTGGTGGTAACTTGAATGTGGCGGCAACCGGAACCCTTAACAACACCGGGACTATTGAAGTGCAAGGTAGTGGTACCTTGACTGGGGCGGCAGACGGAACCATTAACAATACCGGTGCCATTGCAGTAGCGGGTACCTATACCCTGGCCACCGACGTAGAGGGCACCAACAACGGTACGGTTACCGTTGCGAGTACCGGTACCGTTAGCGCTGCCTCAGGCGTCCGTATTGCCGGAACCGGGATAAACATCGTGGACGCCGGCGGTACGGTAATCGCTGATGATATTTCCAGTCCGTCCCTTATCGGTACATCGGGATCGACATTCCAACTTAGCACCACCGCCCCCGTGGGCAAATTCTCCTATGGCAATGGTTTTTTTGCTGTGGAGCAAGGTAACGTAACTCTCGCGGAAGACTATGAGCTTAGGCCAAATTTAACGTTGACCGTAAAGGCTGGTAAATTAATTATCGATTCTGGTGACACCCTGACGTTGAAGAACAGCACTGCGGATAACCCCGTCCTTAGGGGCGTTGCCGGCGCTCAGGTTGAAATTACCGGCACTATTAGCTTCGACCCCAGCACCATTGTTAATTTCTATGACAGACTTACGGGTGCTGTAGTAGGTTCTGTAACTGGTACCTATACCTGGACCAATGATGTCGGTGGGGCGAATGCGGGTAAGGCCGGCTGGCAGGAATATTAACTTTCCTCGCCTGCATGAGCAACTAACACCTAAAACCCGGCTTGTCCGGGTTTTAGGGACCGACAGGCTATCCGGTAATCGGCATGTTAGCCCCTTGCCGGGTATAGCCTTTAACAAAACTTTAAGGAACGTTGTTATGAACAAAAAACTAGTCTATGGAATGATCGCCCTATTAAGTGTATCATTCCTCATTTTGGGCTGCTCTACGGGAACCAGCAATGATAGCAGCACCGTAAATCCTCCTTCGCCTACCCCCCCCGGGACAACGGGGGCCAGCGGCACCAGCGCGCCCACCAAGGCCGAGCTGGCCGCGAACGCGGCCTCCGCGTTGGAGGACGGCACTAGGACCGGGACCGTCACCGTTACCCCGAACCCCGCCGACGGCTCCGTCACCATTGGCGGTAGTGGAACCCTGACGATCGATTCACTCAAAATTGATTCCGGCGTAAAAATCGTGGTGGCGAGCACCGCCACACTTGTAGTGGAGGGAGACATTACCAACGACGGGACTATCGAAGTTGCCGGTACCTACACCCTGGAAGCCGGTGCAACCGTCACCAATAACGGCACGATTACCGTTAATAACGCCGACTTTACGGTGGAGGGAACCATTGCCAACTCTGGGACTATCGAAGTTACCGGCTCTACTGGTACTTACACCCTGGAAGCCGATGCAACCGTCACCAATACCGGCACGATTGTTATTGGATCTGACGCCGGATTTACAGCGGCGGCCGATGGAACCATTAACAACGCCGGGACCATTACAGTGGAGGGTGATTACACCCTGCCCGCCGGCACAAAGGGCACCAATAACGGCACGGTTATCATTGGGCCTGACGCCACCGCTACGATTGGTGCAGACGTCCGCTTTGGCGGAAGCGGGATAGTCATTGTGGAAGGCGGCGGTAAAGTATACTTCGACGGTGCCTCAGACCCCTTTATCGGTAGGGCCACTGACTCCGGTATGATATTCGTGGTACCTACCGACAGCAAGTTTCACTTTAACAACACTTCTTTTATCGTAGAGGGTTCCGTAACACTGAAAAGTGCATTTAACAATGTGGGCGACCAAGTTTTTCTAATAAAGGAAAACAGTACGTTAACTCTCGAAGCAGCGCTGAGCCTGACGGGTAATTTCACTGATGATGATGGCAACTTTGTCAGCTTTGGAGTTGTTGGCGAACTGGGTACTGATATTCCTTCTGCTGCCACGATTACTATTGGTACTGGTGGTAGTATCGTTGTTGCCAGTGCCACCAGTAACTTCTATAACGGTTCAGGTGTCATCACTAATTCTATTAGTTCCACCGCCACCTTTAAATGGGTCGCCGATGCCGATAATGTTTCGACTACTGTGACTCCCGGCTGGAAACAACAATAACTTTCCTCCCGCATGAGCACCCAAAACCCGGCTTGTCCGGGTTTTAAGGGACCGAACCCCGTCCAGTTTGGACGGGCAGGCTATCCGGCAATCGGCATATTAGCCCCTTGCCGGGTGCAGCCTTTAACAAAACTTTAAGGAACGTTGTTATGAACAAAAAACTAGTCTATGGAATGATCGCCCTATTAAGTGTATCATTCCTCATTTTGGGCTGCTCTACGGGAACCAGCAATGATAGCAGCACCGTAAATCCTCCTTCGCCTACCCCCCCCGGGACAACGGGGGCCAGCGGCACCAGCGCGCCCACCAAGGCCGAGCTGGCCGCGAACGCGGCCTCCGCGTTGGAGGACGGCACTAGGACCGGGACCGTCACCGTTACCCCGAACCCCGCCGACGGCTCCGTCACCATTGGCGGTAGTGGAACCCTGACGATCGATTCACTCAAAATTGATTCCGGCGTAAAAATCGTGGTGGCGAGCACCGCCACACTTGTAGTGGAGGGAGACATTACCAACGACGGGACTATCGAAGTTGCCGGTACCTACACCCTGGCCGAGGATGCAACCGTCACCAATAACGGCACGATTACCATTGGAACTGGCGCCGAATTTGAGGTGGAGGGAACCATTGCCAACTCTGGGACTATCGCAGTTACCGGCGTTAGTACCACCTTCACCCTGGCGGCCGGTGCAGCCGCCACCAATACCGGCACGATTGCCATTGGAACTGGCGCCGAATTTAAGTTGACGAAGGAGGACACAGGGGGTGGTACCACGATTCCAGCCGCCTCCTTTACCAACGGCGGGACTATCAATGTTAGTGGCACTGATAGTAAATACACCCTGGAAGACGGTGTAACCGGCATCAATGAAGGCACGGTTACCGTTGGGCCTGGCGCCACCGTTGCTGCTGGTGTAGGCGTCAACTTTACCGGAAATGGGAAAAACATCGTGAGCGCTGGCGGTACGGCAATCGTTAATGGTGTTTCTGCTCCTTTTGTCGGTCCTAGTGGCGGCGGCACTACACCCCATTTCGAACTTACAAGCGGTACGTTCTCCTATAACAACAACGAATATATTCTGGCCGGTGTAGCAACGGTTAAGAACCACGACTCAAGTTTATATGCTGTTCTATATCTTCAAAAAGACATAGACACAACAGACTCAACATACACACAAACCTTGACAATTGCAAGGGGTGGTAAACTGACTATCCAGGCAGGCCAATATATTAGTCTGCGTGGCTCCAGAGATTTCGATTCTACTCCGCTAAAGGGCGATCTTCTTAGTGGAACCGGTGATGCTCCCCAGATTGTTATTGGCGATAATCAGGCTTACTACCGCGATTACTCCACCACTCCTTTCTATCCAAATTTCTATATGAAGAGCGACTATAGCTCTGCGGTAGCGAGTGATGGAGAAATAGAGCCAAAAACCTACATATGGGTAGCCGATAACAATGGTCCGGGTGATAATGGTACAGTTCCCGGTTGGGTGGAGCAATAACCTAACCCTCCCGCATGAGTAAATAACACCTAAAACCCGGCCTGCCCGGGTTTTAACGAGACCAACCCCCTCCCGTCCACCGGACGGGAGGGACCTTTTTACCCGGTACCCGGCCTTTAACCCCGTACCGGTCGCCCCCCGCCCCCAATACGGCTGGAGGCCTCTTACCCCCCGGCACTCCGGCAGTTTAGGCCCGTGCCGGCGAAGCCCGGCGGGGAATTACGCCCCGCTCACGGCTCTGGAATTCCCCGCGGTAACCGACCGGTCACGGGCGGTGGACGCGGACTCTACAGGTT